>JAIMBM010000021.1 GCA_023511475.1 Anaerolineae bacterium | reverse complement strand
CTATGGAGGGTTTCCCACCCTGACCGCCTTGTGTGGCGCGTCGCGCTCCCACGCTGCGAGCCGCCACGGGGGGTGCAGCACCCTCTCCCCTCTACTCGTCGGCGAGCTGCGAGCGGCACCAACCCGCCCGGGCAGCCTGCACTCGCGGATGGACACGCGCCTGCACCCCCACACCCGGCACCTAACTGTCGGGGGCGTCGCTATCCCTGCTTCCTCAGGAAGGCTGGGATGTCGAGGTCCTCGGAGTCAAAGGCGCGGACGGGAAACTCGATCGTCTTGGTCAACGTCGGCCGGGCAGGCTTCTCCTGCGGCTTGGCCGCCTGATCGAACCCGGTCGCGATGACGGTGATCTGGATATCGTCGCCCATCTCCTCGTCGATCACCGCGCCAAAGATGATGGCGGCCTCGGGGTGCGTCATGCGCTTGATGATCTCTGCAGCCTCATTGACCTCAAAGAGGGTCAGATTGCTGCTCCCGCAGACGTTGAAGAGCACGCCACGGGCGCCATCGATGGTCACGTCGAGCAGGGCGTTGGAGATGGCGCGCTGGGCAGCCTCGACTGCCCGGTTCTCGCCGCTGGCGCGCCCGACGGCCATCAGCGCCGATCCACCCTGCGACATGATCGCACGCACGTCGGCAAAGTCCAGATTGATGAGTCCGGGCACGGTGATGAGCTCCGAGATGCCTTGAATGCCCTGTCGGAGCACATCATCGGCGAGGCGGAATGCCTCGCGGACCGACGCCTTGCGGTCGACGATCTGCAGGAGCCGGTCGTTCGGGATCACGATCAGAGTGTCAACCTCTTTCCTCAGTGCCCCAAGCCCCTGCTCGGCCACTGCCGCCCGGCGCGACCCCTCAAAGCTGAAGGGCTTGGTCACCACGCCGACCGTCAGGGCCCCGACCTCTTTGGCGATGCGCGCGACGATCGGTGCCGCGCCGGTACCCGTGCCTCCGCCCATGCCACCCGTCACAAAGACCATGTCGGCGCCCTCAAGGGTCTGAGCCAGGTCCTCGCTGGACTCCTCCGCAGCCTTGCTGCCGATGGACGGGTCGCCGCCCGCACCGAGACCCTTTGTGAGCTTGTCGCCGATACGGATGCGAATGGGCGCATTCGAGAGCATAAGCGCCTGGGCGTCGGTATTCACCGCGATGAATTCGACCCCGCGGAGGCCCGCCTCAATCATGCGGTTCACGGCGTTCGAGCCGCCACCCCCCACGCCAACCACCTTGATCTGCGCAAAGCTCTCGCCCGCAGGCATCTCCCTAAGCATCGATTGCCCTCCTTGAGCACAGCGACGCTGGCCGCAACGTCCCGCTCCGCTAGCGAGGGAGCAGCTCCTTGAGCCACTCCAGAAACCGGGGTCGACGATCTCGACGATCGCGCCTGCGCCCTTGCTCGCTGTCGTGGCGCAGGCCCCACAGCAGGATTCCCACGCTGGTAGCAAAGGCCGGCCCGCGGATGGAATCGTCCAGCCCCTCTACATCGTCGGGCACGCCCACACGTACGGGCAGGTCCAGCAGCCTTTGCCCCAGCTCAGCCAACCCCTCCAGGTCCGCAGTACCGCCGGTAAGAACCACGCCTGCAGGCAACAGGCCATCGTAGCCGGAGCGCTTGATCTCCCGCAGGACCATCTCGCAGATCTCTTCCGCCCGCGCCTCAACGATGGCCGCCAGCTCCCGCCGGGACACCAGCCGCTCCGGGCCCTGCGCGAAGGAGCGCACCTCCACGACCTCGTCCGGAGCCACCGCCTCGGCGATGGCATGGCCGTGCCGGCACTTGAGCTCCTCCGCAAGGTCGAAGGGTATCCGCAGGCCGATGGCGATATCGTTGGTCACGTGGTTGCCGCCAATCGGCAACACGAGGCTGTGCCAGATACTCCCCTCGATAAAGATGGCCACATCGACCGTGCCGCCGCCAGCATCCACGAGGACCACGCCCATCTCGCGCTCCTCGGGCCGAAGGACGGCTTCCGCCGATGCCAGGGGCTGCAGCACCATGGCCGTAATCTCCACGCCTGCAGCCTCCACACAGCTGGCCAGGTTCCTCAGCGAGGTCACAGCCCCGGTCACCAGATGGGCCTCGACCTCCAGTCGGTACCCCATCAGCCCGATGGGGTCACGGATTCCCTCCTGCTCGTCGAGTGAAAAGCCGCGCGGGATGGCGTGGATGATCTGGCGATTGTGGGGCACAGCGACGGCCTGCGCCGCCTCCATGGCCCGATCCACATCGTCCTGGGTTATCGGCCGGTCTCCGCGTCCGATGGCCACCACTCCGCGGGTGTTGAGCGACTGGATGTGGCTGCCCGCGACGCCGACATAGGCACTCTCGATCTTGTAGCCGGACATGCGCTCAGCCTTCTCTATCGAAGCCTGGATCGCTGCCGCGGCATCATCGACACTGACAATCACGCCCTTGCGAAGGCCGCGCGAAGGCACGACGCCGGTACCCACGATGCGCAGGTGCCCGTCGTCGTCAACCTCCGCGACGAGAGTGCATATCTTGGTGGTGCCCACATCAATGCCTACGACGGTGCCACCCAACACCCCCTCCCTCTGCTGCCTACAGCAAATGGCGCCGGATGATGGCCAGGTTGTTGAACAAGCGAACGCCGAAAGCGACGATGGCAGCCAGATGGAGCTCGACCCCGAGGCGGTCCCCCATGTAGGTCAGCAGCGCTGCGAGAAGCGCGTTGCTGACAAAGCCACTCACGAACACTTTATTGCGGTAGGTGCCCTCCATCTCCGCACGCAGAGCGCCGAGGACGGAGTCCAGCGCCGCCAGGATACCCACTGCCGCATAGCGGGAGTACCTGACCGGCACCGATAGCGAAAAGATCGAGCCAATCAGCAGCCCCAGCAGCAGCCCCAGCACTGGAAACCAGACGAGGAGGTTCGGCCCGCCGTCTTGTGTAGGGGAGTGTCTCAAGGATCGTCCCTCATCTATAGTACGGACGGGTAGGCACGCCGACGTCGAGGAACTGCGGCGTGATCCCCCTGTCGGCCATGTCGGCCAGCATGCTCCGCATCACGGCCACCTTGCCTTCCAGGTCGCCGCCTGTGCCGAAATGCACAGGCCAGCCATCGGGCGTCATCCAGCTTACCCCATAGCGGGTCGAATACTCAAAGGTGCGGACGCCCCCCAAGAGCGGGCTGAGAGCTGCTGCAGTATCGAGCACCGCGCGGTCCAGCATCTGGCCGGCCGCCATCGCCCTTCCCTCTGCACTGCGGATCAGGATCGCCTCCGGAACCGTTGCGCCCGTGCCAAGAATCGTCCCCTCCTCGTCGGCCAGATACCGCTCCCCACCGGCCTCCCAGACAAAGCTCACCCTCTTCTCCACGACGTGGATGCGGAGGGTGGCCGGAAGGCCGAGTGCCACCCGCGCTTCCTGCAGGCCAGGGAACCGTTCCAGCAGCCGTCGCTCCACCTCTCGTGGGGCAATGCAGAAGACGCTGTACATGTCAACCCCACTGGCCTCGTAGATCGCCTGCGGCGACAGCAGCCGGTAGCCCGTTATCTCCGAATCATAGACAAAGAAGCGCGGGTGCCCAAACAGATAGACCAGCAGCAAGATGCACGAGGCCGCAAGCATGATGCCCGGCAGCCGCTGCACATTCACCGTTGCCCAGCTCGCACCCTCGCGGACGATCGCCCGCACCGTCGGGCGCTCGCTCTCAAAGCGCCGCATCCGCCTGGCCTGGCTGTAGCGTCGGGCGGCCACACGCCGCCGAGTCATCCTTCCCTCCTGGCCCCGGGGTACTCGGAGCGGAGCCGCCTGCGTTCCTCATGCCTCTCGATGGCCAGCTCGATCAACCGGTCGATCAGCTGCGGATACGGGAGGCCACTCGCCTCCCACAGCTTGGGGTACATGCTGATGGCCGTAAAGCCCGGGATCGTGTTCACCTCGTTGACGTAGAGCTCGCCGCTGTCACGGCAGAGCAAAAAGTCCACCCGTGCCATCCCCGCGCAGTCAACCGCCGCGAAGGCCCGCACCGCCAGTTCCTGAGCGCGGCGCGTCTGCTCCGGAGAGATGGGTGCCGGTATGAGCAGCTCCGACTTGCCATCAAGGTACTTGGCGGCATAGTCGTAGAACTCGTTGCTCGGCACGATCTCGCCCGGCACCGACGCTTCGGGATCGTCGTTCCCCAGCACGCTGACCTCGATCTCCCGTGCGTTGATGCCACGCTCGACGAGAAGCTTGCGGTCGTATTGCGCCGCCTCCTCCATCCCACGCTCCAGCTCGCTCCGGTGGTGAGCCTTTGTGATGCCCACACTCGAGCCCAGATTCGCCGGTTTCACAAAGCACGGATAGCCAAGCTCCGCCTCGATCCGGGCGACCCACTCCTCAGGACGCGCCCGCCAATCCCGCGCGAGCAGGTGGACGTACGGCGCTACGGGCAACCCCCGAGCACGGAAGACGTCCTTCATAGCCACCTTGTCCATGCCGAGCGCGGACCCGAGGACGCCTGCGCCCACATAGGCCATGTCGGCCATCTCGAGCAGCCCCTGCAGGGTACCATCCTCGCCATAGGGCCCATGGAGCACGGGGAACACCACGTCCACGTCCGGAAAGTGCACCTCTTCCATACCCGGCACCAGAGCGCCCCGCGCCCCCACCACCAGCCCCCCCCGGCTGTCACGAGCCTCCTCGCCCGTGCCCAGCAGGGCCCGCTCGGCCACCCCGCTCTGGAGCGCCTGCATCGGGTCCCCCCCGACGAGCCAGCGGCCACTCCGGGTGATGCCGATGGGGTGTATCTCGTACCTGTCCTTGTCCATCGCCTGCATCACCGAAGCGGCCGACGCGAGCGAGACCTCGTGCTCGCCTGAACGGCCGCCAAAGATGACGGCCACACGGACCTTGCGCTTCCCCATGCCGCCTACCACTCTCCGACCAGCTCGATCTCCAGCTCGAGGCGCACCCCAAAGCGCGCTTCCACCGTCTCGCGGACCTCCTCCAGCAGCGCGCGGACATCCTCGGCCGTCGCCACCCCGAGGTTGACGATAAAGTTCGCGTGCCGCGGCGACACCTGCGCCCCGCCGCGCCTTCTGCCCTTGAGGTCCGCCTGCTCGATCAAAAAGCCTGCAGGATACTGCGCCGTGCGCTTGAAGACGCTTCCTGCACTCGGCTCTTGCGGGTGTCGGTCGACCCGCCACTGCAGCCACTCGGCCATCTGCCGCCTGAGCACCCGTGAGTCGGCTGGGCGCAAGGCGAAGGTCGCCTCGAGGATGACAGGGCGGCCATTGTGGTTCGGGATCGTCTTGAAAAGGCTGGTGCGGTAGCCCATACCGAGCTCTGGTCGGGCCAGAGTTCGCACCTCTCCGTGGTCGAGCACGGTCACTGCCTCCAGCACGTCCCCCACATAGCCACCGTGGGCGCCGGCATTGCCAACGATGGCACCCCCAACCGAGCCGGGTATTCCCACCGACCACTCAAGGCCCGCCCAGCCCTCGGAAGCCGTCCGCTCAGCAACCTCGCTGAGCAGCGTGCCGCTCGCCACCGTCAGAACGCCGCCAGGGTCAACCTTCAGCCCCGAGCATCGATTGAGGATCACCAGACCCCGCACACCTTTGTCGGCAACCAGCACGTTTGACCCGCGCCCCAGCACCAGGCAACTCACGCCATGCTCATGCGCCAGTTGCCAGGCCTGCTGCAGCTCCGGCGCCGTCGTCGCCTCGTACACGAGGTCGGCTGGCCCTCCGATCCGATAGGTTGTATACGGAGCCAGCGGCACGTGCCGGTGCACCCGCTCCTCACTACCGGGTATCCTTCGTAGCCTCTCAGCCAGACGGTCCATCGCCGGCATCATGTTGCCCTCTCCTGCAGGGTTGAGAGCACACCTTCGCCCACGCGGAAGCTATCGCCAGCACCCATGGTGACGAGAACGTCACCCGCCTTCAGGCTGCGCACCAGCTCGCGCGTCGCCGCCTCGAGGTCGGGCACGTAGCGCATGTCCTTGTGGACCGCATCCCGCACCAGGTCCGCACTCGATACGCCCCGATCGTCGCGCTCTCTGGCCGCATAGATGGGAGTGATGAGCACGTGGTCGGCATCATCAAAGCACCGTCGATACTGCTCGAGCAAAGCCTGTGTTCGGCTGAAGGTGTGCGGTTGAAAGACGGCCCATATAGTCCGCCCATGATACCGCGCCCGCGCTGCCGCCAGCGTGGCCCGGATCTCTGTCGGGTGATGCGCATAGTCGTCGATCACCGTGATCCCCGCGACCTCGCCTTTCAGCTCAAAGCGGCGCGCCACCCCCCGATACGAGACCAGTGCCTCCCGAGCCACCTGTAGCGACACGCCGAGCTCACGCGCCACACTCAGAGCCGCCAGTGCATTGCGCACGTTGTGCAGTCCAGGCACCTGCAGCGAGAAGCGTCCGCACGGCTCGCCGGCTGCCACCACGTCAAAGTCATACCCCAGACCGTTCGGCAGGACCTGGACAGCCCGCACGTCGCTCTCCGGCCCCAGGCCGTAGCGGACCGTCCGCCGCCCGTCCGGCACGCCTCCAAGCAGCCCCGACCCGCCCGGATCATCTGCACAGGCGATCACCCACCCGCCGGGCCTGGTCTGCCCCAGGTAGGCCCCGAAGGCCGCCTGCACATCGGCATAAGTCGGGAAGCAATCCGGATGGTCCATCTCGACGTTGGTAACCACGGCGACCGACGGCCTGAGCGCCAGGAAGGTCCTCTCGTACTCGTCCGCTTCGATGACAAAGTGTCGTCCGCGGCCGGCATGCGCGTTGGTGCCCAACTCTGGCACAACGCCGCCAACAATGAAGGACGGATCAAGCCCTGCACGGAGCAGGATGGCTGAGATCATTGCCGTCGTCGTGGTCTTGCCATGGGTCCCGGCGACTCCGATCGTGTCGTACCCCTCTGTGAGCCAGGCGAGCACCTGAGGCCGGCGGATCACCGGGATGCCCCTCCCGCGGGCCTCTTGGACCTCAACGTTATCCTGTGGAATGGCAGAGGACACGAAAACAAAGTCGGCATCGCCGACCTGCTCCGCCCGGTGCCCGTCATAGACGCGCGCGCCGAGGTCGGCCAGCCCGCGCCCGACCTCCGACAGGCTCCGGTCGGAGCCCGAGATGTGCCAGTCCCCGCGCTCCAGCAACACGCGGGCGATGGCCGACATGCCGCTCCCGCCGATGCCCACGATATGGATGTGGGCACCTCTTGGAATGGCCGGCATCTCCACTGCCACGCAATCCTGGCTCACTGCTTCGCCTCACAGAGCGGGCACCCTGCACAGGCCCTATGCTCCCCGGGCCGAAGGGCAACTAGCGGATGACCCGCATCAGCAACAGAAACACTCCCAGGTACAACAGGTATGGCGCCAGCAGGCAAGGTGGCATCAAGGGCACCAGCGTCTGCGCCAGCGGCGTCAGGTGCTCGGGCCGGATGCCCAGGAATGGGTACCCGAGGCGGTTCAGGTAATGCCAGATACTGCCAGCGATCAGGTAGCCGTTCACCAGGCCTGCGCCCAGGTTAAGCAGTACGACCAGCCTGGCCTTTGGCAGCGAGCCCTCGAAGGCCAGCGTCTCCCCATGGTAGGAGATAAACGCGACCACCACGATCCCGACCACCCATATGGCCGCCTGGATCTTCTCGTCCTGACACGGCGCCAGCATGCTCGCCACCTTGGCTGCAATCGGCGCTATCCGCTTCTCAAAGGTGTTGAAGGCAAACAGCATCAACACCATCACGGTCGTAACGCCCAACTCCCTCAGGTACCCGCGCACGATCCCGATCAGACCGAAGATGAGGACGATGACGAACCAGACCAGCTCGATCGGCAGCACAGCGCACCTCGGCCGGCTACTTTTTGCCTCGCGCGAGCCGCAGCGCGAACAGCACCAGCACGGCGAATGCGACCACCAGCGCCAGGGCCACCCAGGAATGGAATAGCTGCAGCACCCCTTGCGCTGGGACGACCACCACCACAAACTGCGCCGTAAGGAACATCGGCACGACGGCCTGAAACAGGGCGTAACCGTTGATCGCGCCCAGCACCGCCCCCATCAGGCGTTGCATCCGGCTGGCCGGGCCCTTCACCCGCTTCTGCCCTATCAGGTACGCCAGGGCGACGATCAGCAGGAAGAGGACGATACCCAGTCGGCGCACATCCTCGTCGGTCTGGATCAGTGGCGGCAGCTCCTTCAGCTTGGCGAGAGGCACCGACAGATCGTCCGTCGTCAGGCCCCCAAAGCGTGCGAACATCGCCAGCTTGTAGAAGCGGTTGACCCAGGGCTTGAGGACCCTGCCCAGCCACGGGCTGGTGAGTGGCGCGAGGATAATCGCCGGCGTGGCCACCAGCTCCCGCAGGATCCCTCGGTGATAGCCCACCACCGCGAACAGCCCCACGACAAAGACCGCGATCGCGAGATGGTCGAGACGCACCGGCTGCGTCACGCTGAACCTCCCGCCACTACAGCGAACGCTGCCTGGCGACCTCCTGCAGCACGCCCGCGATCGCCTCGCACGCCTGCGGCCTTGCCAGCCGGCGGGCGGCCGAGGCCATCTCGGCCAGACGAGGCGGATCGTCTAGCAGCGCTCGCACCGTGGGCAGCAGCCGCTCAGCCAGGTCGCCATCCTCGACCACCACAGCCGCGCCGCGGTCTTTAAGGTAGGTCGCGTTGCGCATCTGGTGTCCTCCGGCATAGGTCCCCGGCACCAGGATGCCAGGCACACCGGCCACCGGAAGCTCACCCAGCGTCGCCGCTCCTGCCCGCGCCACAGCCAGGTCCGCCGCCCACAGCAGGTCCATCAACTCCTTTTCAACATATGAGTATATTCGGTACCGCTCCTGCGCACAAGCATCAAGGGCCTGCCAGCGTGATCGGACCCGCTCATGGTCGAGAGCACCGGTCACATGATACACGCGCGCCAGGCTCAGAAGTTCCGGCAGGGCCCCGAGTACCGCACTGTTAATGTTCCTCGCTCCGGTTGAGCCGCCCAACACCAGGAGCATTCGGTCTTCAGGTGTCAGGCCCAGTCGTCTGCGGGCCTCCTCGCGGCTGCCCCGCACGAGCACCTGCCGCACCGGATAGCCGGTGACGACCACCTTGCCCCGCGGGAACCAGCGTTCAACCTCCTCACAGGTGACCGTCACCCGTGTCGCGAGCCGTCCCAGAAGGCGCACGGCCAGCCCGGGCTCAATGTCCGGCAGGAGGACGACAACCGGGACTCCGACCAGCCTGGCTGCCAGGCCCACCGGCACCGAGACGTACCCGCCGGTGACCAGCACCACATCCGGCCGAAACCGGTTCATCTCCCGACCCGCCGCACGGACCCCAGCGGCCACCCTGACCAGGTTCGCAACAGCACGCCAGGGCGCCATGCCCCGCACGCCCCCGGCCGACACAGCGGCAAAGACCACCCCATGCTGCTCCGCGAGGCGCTGCTCGAGGCTACCGCTGCGCCCGAGGTAGAGAACCTCCAGCGACGGGTCAGCCTCCCACACAACCTCAAGCACGGCGAGCAGAGGGTAGACGTGCCCGCCAGTCCCTCCGCCGCTCACCAGGAGGCGTCTCATGCCACGCGCCCCCTTGGCCGGCCCCGCGACACACTCAACAGCAGCCCGAGAGCCGCCATACACGCCACCAGCGACGAGCCTCCAAAGCTGATCAGTGGCAGCGTGATACCGGTGAATGGCACTGTTGCCGTCACCACGGCGATGTGCAGCGCCGCCTGAAGGATGATCCAGCTCGTCACACCCACCGCCAGCAGTGCACCGAAGGAGCTATCACTCCTCCTCGCGATGCGTAGCCCCCGGTAGGCCAGGACGCCGAAGAGCACCAACACGGCCACCCCGCCGATCAGGCCCAGCTCCTCGCCGATGATGGCATAGATGGCATCGGTGTGCGGCGCATACAGATAGCCCATCTTCTGCACGCTGCCTCCGAGGCCCACCCCGCCAATGCCCCCTGCCTGCAGCGCATAGATGGCGCGCGCCGTCTGGTAGCCCCGGCCAAGGGGGTCCTGCAGCGGATCCTCGATGAAGGCCAGTACCCGGTGCCACCGGTACGGCGAGATGCGCACGAGCAGAGCCAGAGAGGCTCCCCCCACAAGCCCACCGATCCCAAGCTGTGCCAGATCGGCACCCGCCACAAAGAACATGGCCACCGCAGTGCTGACGATCAGGAACGCGGTGCTAAAGTTGGGCTGCAGGATGATCAGTCCCGTCACCGCACCCAGGATAACCGCAAAGGGAATCATGCCATAGGTCACCTGCCGGATCTTGGGACCCTTCGCTGCCAGCCAGTCCGCGATATAGATGATGACCGCGAGCTTGACAAACTCGCCGGGCTGCACCGAGTTCCCCATCAGCCAGCGCTGCGCGGGCTGGTCCGCCTCCGCCGGCAATGCAAGGAGCAGGATCAGCACGGCGAGGGCCCCGCCCAGGATCCACCTGGACCACCGCCGCCAGGCCTCGTACGGGATGAGCGCCATCGCGACCATCGCCACGCAGCCGATGGCCGCCCACTCCAGCTGCCGCAAGAGGAAGTAGGTCGTAGGCTTGCCCAACCTGGCCATGTCGAGCCCAAAGGACGCGCTGTACACCATGACCAGCCCCGTCACAAGGAGGACGGCCACGGTCAGCAGCAGGGGAAAGTCGATCCCCCTCAGGGTTGGCTTCAGAGTTGCAGCGCCTGTCCTCGCAGCCATCCGGCCCCCTCACAGCGCCAGCACATGGTCCCGAAACGCCCGGCCACGCGCCTCAAAATCGGCAAAGGCGTCAAAGCTCGTCCCGCCGGGCGCAAGCAGCACCACGTCGCCCGCCCGGGCGACCTGCGCTGCCAGCTCGACCGCCTCCTGCAGCGTGCCGCAGGTATGAACCTGTGGTCCCCCATCGCCCGCCTCGGCCAGCAGGCGCTCGAGCATCGGTGCCATCTCGCCGAAGCAGATCACCTGGCGCACCCGCTCCCTGACCAGGGCGACCCAGCCATCCCACGGCAGATGCTTGTCCCGGCCGCCCGCCAGCAGCACCAGCGGCTCGCTGAAGGCACGGATCGCTGCGATAGCTCGCTCCGGCGAGGTAGCGATCGAGTCGTTGTAGAAAGCGACGCCACCCCTCGTCCTCACGTGCTCGAGGCGATGCTCCACTCCACTGAAGGTGCCCGCCACCTCCGCCATCGCGTCAACGTCCGCGCCCGCCGCGCCCGCTATGGCCACTGCCGCCAGGACGTTTCCCACATTGTGCCACCCGCGAAGCTTCAGGTCGGACCGGGCGCAGACCCGCCGCTCCTCGCCAGGTCGCGGCGCCCACACCAGCTCGTCCCTCTGCAGAAAGGAGCCCGGCGTCACCCTCCGTGTGACGCTGAACAGCAACACCTGCCCGACGCACAGCGGCCGCAGGCCCATCGTGACGGGATCATCCGCATTCAGCACCGCCCAGTCCCCCGGCTTCTGAAAGCGGAGGATGTTGGCCTTGGCCGCGACATAGCTCTCCATCGACGGGTGCCGGTCCAGATGGTTCGGGGTTATGTTAAGGATTGCCGCACCGGGCGGACTCCAGCCGCCGGGCGGAAAGGCCTGCGCCGGCGGCGCTGCCGGGCCAAAGCCCTCAAGCTGAAAGCTCGACAACTCCATCACAACCCGATCGCTCGGGGCAATGCCGTCGAGGTGCTCGATGAGAGGTTGCCCGATGTTCCCCCCAACCAGCGTGCGCAGGCCTGCCGCCTCGAGCATCCGCCCCACAAGGCTCACCGTCGTCGTCTTGCCGCTCGAGCCCGTGATGCCGATCACCGGTGCAGGGCACAGCCGCGTGAAGAGGCGCGTCTCGCTGCTGACCGGGATGCCCCTGCGGCGTGCCTCAACCGCCACCGGCGCCTCCTGCGGCACGCCCGGACTGAGAAAGAGCACGTCGCAATCCAGCACTTCCGGCGGGTGCTGCCCGAGGAACAGCCGCACATTGAGGCCCTCCAGCTTCGCCAGGCTGCTCGCGAGGGCGTCGCGCCCCTTGATGTCGCTAGCGGTCACTTCGGCCCCTCTGCCCGCCAGGAAACGGGCCAGCGCCGTCCCTTCCCGGCCAAGGCCGATAATGGTAACCCTCAGACCTGCCAGCCCCCCATTGATCGCCATGCTACTTCACCATCGCCAGCACCACGCCCAGCGGCACTGTGACTGCCGTCAGAATCCAGGCCCGCAGGACGATCCGCGTCTCCGGCCAGCCGCACAGCTCAAAGTGGCAGTGCAGCGGCGCCATGCGAAAGATGCGCCGGCCGCGCGTCAGCTTGAAGTAGGCGACCTGCAGGATATCGGCCACGACCTCCAGCACGAGCACCAGGCCAACCACCGGCAGCAGCAGCCAGTATCCGGTCAGCAGCGCCACCGAGGCGAGCCCCGCGCCCAGGCCGAGCGCCCCCAGGTCTCCCATGAACACCCGTGCCGGGTGCACGTTGTACCAGAGAAAGGCCATGATCGCCCCGATAAAGACGGCGCAGAGCAGCGCGAGGTCGACATTCCGCGGCCCGGCCCCGAGCGCGATGAGCGCAAAGGCAACAAAGCTCATGGCCACGGTGCCACCGGCCATGCCATCCAGCCCATCGTGCAGGTTCACGGCGTTCACCGTGCTCACGATGACAAAGGCAGCCACCGGCACATAGGCGGCACCCAGGTCTATCGTCCTCCCTATCACCGGTATGATCGCCGTCGTCGGTGCTCCGCTGCGGTAGAGCAGCCACGCCCCCACCAGGGCCAGTGCCACCTGCCAGGGGAACTTGAACCGCGCAAGCCACCCGACGCCTGCCCGGTCTCTGAGCCCGCGGACGTCATCGACCGCGCCCAGAGCCGCAAAGATCGCCGTCACGGCCAGCGGCGCCCACAGGCGCGCCGCATTCCGCGCCATTACTCCCCCAATGAGGAGCACGGGCAGCAGGATGAGGATGCCGCCCATCGTCGGCGTGCCGCGTTTGGCCTCGTGCGTGCTCGGCCCTTCGGCCCGAATCTGCTTCCCAAAGCCGTGCCGCTGCAGCCAGGAGATGAGATACTCCCCCCACGGCACGGTCGCCAGGAAGGTGCCAGAAGCCAGGAGCAGTGCCGCGATCACGCCTCCTCCTCACGCAGTATACTGACAGCTTCCTCAAGCGCCATACCTCTCGAGCCTTTCACCAGAACATGGTCACCGGCCCGCAGTCGCGGGCGGAGCCAGGTGGCAGCGGCACGGCGGTCCTCCGTCATCTCCACCACAAGGTGCGGGTTCGCCCGCCGGGCCTCTTCTGCGATCCACCGCGCCCGCCTTCCGACGGCTATCAGCACGTCCAGCAGCTCGCCCGCCCGGCGGCCCACTCGCCGGTGCCCCTCCTCCTCCTCGCTGCCCAGCTCCAGCATATCGCCAAGGAGCGCGATGTGTCGGCCTGGCAACTCGGCCAGCAGGTCGAGATCCGCCAGCGTGGAGGCAGGGCTCGCATTGTACGTGTCGTCCAGGATCGTCGCCCCTGACGGGCCAGGCACCACCTTCAGCCTGCCGAGGCCCTCGAGCCCGCCGAGGCCGGCCAGGATCTCCTCCGGGGTCAGGCCCTCTGCCAGCCCAACTGCTGCCGCAGCGAGGGCCACGTACACGTTGTGTCGCCCCGGCCAGGGCAGCCGCACCGGCCACACGCGCCCCCGATAGCTCAGGCTTGCTTCAATCCCCTGCAGCCCCCGGCTTCTCACCTCCGTAGCCCGCAGCTCGCAGCCTTCGCTCATGCCGTAGGTGATCACTGTGCGCGCCGGCGTGAGGTCTGCCATGGCAGACACCCGCGCGTCGTCGCCATTCAGGACCAACACCCCATCCGGCGGCAGCCCCCGCGCCAACTCGGACTTGGCCTCGGCCACCGCCTCAATGGAGCCCAGCCGCTCCAGATGCACGGGGCCCACGTTGGTCACCACGCCTACCGATGGCCCTCCGATCTCGACCAGCCGTGCGATCTCGCCGAGGGCGTACATCCCCATCTCCAGCACAGCCCGCTCATGGCCCGGGTCGAGCTGCAGCAAGGTCAGCGGCAGGCCAATCTCATTGTTATAGTTCCCCTCGCTCTTGAGCACACGGTAGCGCTGCCCGAGCACGGCTGCTATGGCCTCTTTGGTGCTGGACTTGCCGACGCTTCCCGTGACCCCGATCACCCGGAGGGCAGGGTGCTGTCTGCGATAGTATGCCGACAGGTCCTGCAGTGCCCGCAGCACGTCCGGCACGATCAGGCACACCGGAGTCTGCAGGTTGGCCGGGAACCGACCCTCCACGGTCAGTAAGGAGGGCACGCCCTCGACAGGACGGCTCACCAGGGCGGCGACAGCGCCTCGCCCGAAGGCATCGGAGACAAACTCGTGTCCGTCATGCCTCTCCCCTCGCAGGGCGACGAAGAGGCTGCCCGGCGTGGCCAGTCTGGAATCGATGACGACTGTGTCCAAGCCGATATCAGCCGTGCCTCCTCGCGCCCGTTCGCTGCCGGTGAGGGCGCTCCACAGATCGCCCAGGGTGAGCACCCGTGCCTCCTCGTCCGTCTCTATCCCTCTACCTTCATTATACTACAGAGACGCTCTGCAATCCGTGTGCCCGCAAGTCACGGGCAGTGCAGACC
>JAIMBM010000209.1 GCA_023511475.1 Anaerolineae bacterium | reverse complement strand
CCCCCTTACAAGGGAAAATGCCCCCTTCCCCGCCGCACAAGCGGCGGGGAAGGGGGGTAGGGGGATGGGGCACTGCCGCTCGAATGCGTTGGCCCCGCTCGTGGGGCAACCTGTCCGCCCCTGAAGGGGGAAAGGGGGAGGGGTCCGCGAACACAGGGTCGCTGGGGGGCCATTGCGGCAGCTTCTGCGTGATGTTGGGGGGCGCGCGGCGAAAGGCCAAAGTCGAGCCTGCAGAAAAAGGGCCCCTTCCCCCAAGTCGGCCTGCAGGCCGACTTGGGGGAGGGGGCCACGGGGGTGGGGATCCCGGCAGCAGCGCAGATAAGCCTGTCCCCAAACTGTCCCCAAACCCAACTACACCCACACGGACATGGCCGCTTGAACAGCCCAGGCAGCTTGAGTATAATGGGGTTGGGCGTGTTAGCGCCCGCGGGCCCATAGCTCAGCGGCAGAGCATCCGGCTCATAACCGGTTGGTCGCTGGTTCGAATCCGGCTGGGCCCACTGAGAGCCAGTCCGAAAAGCCATCCCTGGCGGCTTGGAAGGCCGCCCCACGATTGTGAAACCCGGCCCGTCGCATCTTGCCCGCTGGGGCTCATCGTCCCTCGGCCGGCCCGGACGGCCGCAACACGCAGGGCAGAGCCCGCAGCTCAAACTCTTTTCGCTGCTTCCGGGCCCAGTGGTCCAGGCCTTCCAGCAGCTGGGTCTTTTCCCCGCAGAGCACCGCTTCCTGATCGAGGCGGTAGCTCCTCGCCTCAGTCTCGAGTCTCTCCAGCTTTTCCCGATAGGTGGGGTCGTCCTCGATGGGGATCGTCTCCTCGGCATAGGCCTCGATGGCGATGAGGTGCTTTCGGATGCACATCTCACCGGTTGGCGTGTAGGGGCATGTCCTGGCGGCCGCATGGTCCTGCAGCAGGAGCAGGTGCTTGATGATCTCCTCGTACTGGTACTTGATCACGTTGGGTTCCATTTCCTTGAGCGCGCCCGGTTCGATCTGCACGGTGGCCGATTGCACAGCCATCTCCTCCTCTCGTGGCGTCAAGGGCGGCAGGGACGAACAGAGGATGTGCGTTCTCGAGGTCTTGATCCATCTTGCCCGTTGACGACACGAGCTCGGGATTCCCTGCCAACTCATCGCGATGCCTGCAAGACACGTGCCAGTGCCGCGCGCGTGGTCGAGCGGGGCAGCTGTTGGCGCTGGGGGACCGGCGAGGTTGCCGGCCCTCTCTACAAGCCTTGCGACGGCAGGCCGCGCGGCCTGAGCCGCCGCAGGAGCGCCGTCGCCGCCAGGCCCACCCCAAAGCCGACGGCCATGTTGGTAGCCGCGCCGACTGCCGCCGTCAGGAGGGCAAGGACAAGGGGCGCCTCGCGCAGCGCCAGAACGGGCCGCACGAGCTGGACAGCGACCATGAGCATCATGGCACCAATGATTGCCGTCGGGAAGGCGGCGAGGACGCCGGCCAGGGAACTGCCGAGGAAGACGCCGAGTCCGATCTCGATGAGCCCTTCCAGGATGTTCGTGCCTCCGGTGCGCGCCCCAAAGTAGTACTGGCCAGCCAGCCCGCCCGAGCCATGGCACATAGGCATGCCCCCGAAGAAGGATGAGGCGATGTTCATGAGGCCGGTGTTGAGGGCGAGCCGGCCCTCGCTGACAGCCTTTTCCGGGAACAGGTCGCGGATCATGGTGGCCGTCGCGAGCACGGCGTTGGTGACGGTCAGCGGCACCTGGGCAAAGCCTGCGAGTACCATGCTGCGCCAGATGTCCCGCCAAACCGGCGGCGAAAACCGGGGCAGCGACAAACCGAACGCCACTTTGCCAGAGAGGTCGCCGCGGATGCCGGCGATCAGGATGCCTGTGCCCATCAAGACGACGGCGGCCGGGGCATGCCGGCTCTCCCGCAAGAGCAGGATGATCGCTACGGCCAGGATCCCCAGCCATGGCTCGGGAGCGATCATCTTGAGCGCCTCGCGGCCGAGCAGAATCCCGAGGGCGAGTTGCACGCCGCGGATCAGGCAGGTCGGCGTCACCCTTGCCAGCCGTCGCACGAGGCCGCTGAGGTAGAGCGCGACCCATCCCAGCCCCAGTCCAAAGCCAGAACTGGCAACCATGGAGGCGGTCCACCCCTGGGCGATAGCGGCGACCGACACGACCTTCATCGGCTCGACGGGCATGGGCAGCCGGTAGACCAACCCGGTCACGATATTGGTGAGGCCCATCATGACGAACAGCGCCGCCGGGTCCATGCCGCAGACCACGATGAGGCCAATGGCGAGGGGAAAGAGCGTGCCGAAATCCCCCATCGATCCGGCCAGCTCGCGCAGGTTGAACTCAAAGTCCCTGTACTGCCTGAGATCGCGCTGCAGCGGTCATCCCTCCATGCCGGGGACCGGGCTCACTGGCGGAGTGCTCGTCCCACGACGCTCGGCAGGTCATTTGTTCGGGTACCCCGACCCTCGCATTGTAGGCTGGGCACACCGGGGCGTCAAAGGAGCGCCCAGCCAGTCTTGACACTATCTCCGCTCCGCGATAGAATGAAAATGTAACTGGCATCCGAGCAATGGAGCTTGCTGGTGCGCACCCGACGCTGGCCACCGCCCGAGCCCTCTTTCATTCACCCTTACCGGCTGCCTGCACGCCGGTAAGGTTTTTTTCATTGCCTGCCGGCTCTGCGCAGGCTACCAGCCCCAGCCTTCGGAAGGAGGACGCGTGGAAGGAGCTACTGCTTTCGAGTCTGCCGGGCTTTGGGGAGTGCTCGGCGTTGCCGTGCTGGCGCTCCTGTACGCCTTCCAGCTCGCCCGCGGCATTCTCTCCCAGGACAAAGGCACCTCCACGATGCAGAGCGTGGCCCAGGCCATCGGCCGCGGTGCCAACGCCTATCTGCGCAGCCAGTTCCGCGGCCTCGCACCACTCATTGCCGTGCTCACCGTCGGCCTCTATCTGAGCGCCTCGCTCGCCGCCCAGCCCTTGAGCATCTCCCTGGCCCGCGCAGGCGCCTTCCTCATGGGCGCCTGCTTCTCGGCGGCAGTGGGCTACCTGGGCATGAACATGGCCGTGCAGGGGTCGGTGCGGGTTGCTGCAGCCGCCCGTCGCAGCTTTGGCGACGCCCTGCGGATCGGCTACCGCGCTGGTACCATCACCGGTATGCTCACCGACGGCCTCGGCCTCCTGGGCGGAACCCTCATCTTCATAGTCTTTGGCCGGGCCGCACCCGAGGTGCTCCTGGGATTTGGCTTCGGAGGGACGCTCCTCGCGCTCTTTATGCGAGTCGGCGGGGGCATCTACACCAAGGCGGCCGATGTCGGCGCCGACCTCGTAGGAAAGATTGAGGTCGGCATACCCGAAGACGACCCGCGTAACGCCGCAGTGATCGCCGACCTGGTCGGCGACAACGTCGGCGACTGTGCCGGCATGGCCGCGGACATCTTCGAATCCTACGAGGTGACCATCGTCTCGGCAATGATCCTCGGGCTGGCGCTCCAGCCCCCCGACCTCAAGTGGATCGTCTTCCCGCTCCTCGTGCGCGCCATCGGCGTGATCAGCTCGATCATCGGCACCTACGCCGTGTCCCTCTGGCCGACCCGCGAGGACGCGTTCCGGGCGATGGACATCTCCTACGATCTCTCCTCGGCCATCTCGACCATCTCGTTCTTCCTGCTGGCCCACTTCTACGTCCGCGACTGGCGCGTCTTTGCAGCCACCGCCATGGGCATCCTCCTCGCCATTGCCTTCAACAAGTACACGGCTCGCTTCACCCATCCTGCCTTCAGGCCGGTGCGCGAGATCGCCCAGTCTTCCCGCACCGGCGCGGCCACGAACATCCTCACTGGCCTCGCTGTCGGGTATGAGAGCAGCGTGTGGGCGGCCCTGATCATCGTCCTCGCCATCTTTGGGTCGGTCCTCATCTACGCGCAGAGTGGCGTCACCTTTGTGCTGTATGGGGTCGCCCTCGTGGGCATCGGCATGCTCTCTCACACCGGGAACAACGTCTCCATGGACGCCTTCGGCCCCATCGCCGACAATGCCAACGGCATTGGCGAGCTTACCGGGATGGAGCCGGCCGCCCGCCGGATCATGGCCGAGCTCGACGCCGCCGGCAACACGACCAAGGCGATCACCAAGGGGATCGCCATCGCCTCTGCCGTGATCGCCGCCGTGTCGCTCTTTGGCTCTTTCGTGGAGACAACCGGCCTGCAGCGCTCGGGCCTCGACATCGCCAACCCCCTCGTGTTCATCGGCATGCTGATCGGCGGCGCGCTGCCCCTGCTCTTCAGCTCGCTGACGATCCGATCGGTAGGCCGCGCAGCGGGCCTGATCGTCGAGGAGGTGCGGCGACAGTTCCGCATCCCGGGCATCCTGGAGGGCCGCGTACAACCCGACTATGAGCGGGCGGTGCTCATATGTACCCGGGCTGCTCAGCGCGAGCTGGTCGGCCTCGGCACCCTCGCCGTGCTGAGCCCGGTGCTTGTTGGCTTTACCCTGCGCGAGGGAGCGCTCGGCGGCTTCCTGGCCGGGATCATCCTGGTTGGCCAACTCCTCGCGGTCTTTATGGCCAATGCCGGCGGGGCATGGGATAACGCCAAGAAGTACATCGAGGATGGCCAGCACGGCGGCAAGGGCTCCGAGCCTCACAAGGCATCGGTCGTCGGCGATACCGTCGGAGACCCTCTCAAGGACACGGCAGGCCCCGCGCTCAACCCCATGATCAAGGTCATGAACCTGGTGGCTTTGCTGATCGCGCCCGTCCTCGTGGCGCACCGGACACTGCCCTGGACCGCCTACCTGCTGCTCGGCGCCGCAGGTTTGGCGGTGCTGGCGAGCGTCTGGTATAGTAAGCAGGGCGCCTTTGCCCTGCCCGACAATGAGTCATAGATTCGTTCGTCACTCTGAGGGAGCACCCGCAACATGCGGCCGCTTGTCGGCGTGACCTGCCATCAGGAGCTCGCGAGCAGCACCGGCTCAGCCCATCGCTGCAGCCTCGGCCATCGTTATGTCGAGGCGCTTCGACGTGCGGGGGCCGCGGTTGTGGTCGTGCCACCCTCCAGCGATGGCGAGTTCCTGCGGCCCGCGTATCGCTTCCTCTCCGGGCTGCTCCTCTCGGGCGGAGGGGACCTGGCCCCGGAGACCTACGGGCAGCCCGACACTGGCCTGTGCCGGGGTGTCGACCGCGAGCGCGATCAGGCAGAGCTCCTCCTCGCGCGCTGGGCGTTCGAGGATGACCTGCCCCTCTTCGCGATCTGCCGGGGCATACAAGTCCTCAATGTGGCGCTCGGCGGAACGCTGATTCAGGACATCCCTTCCGAGGTACCCGGCGCCCTTGCCCACTATGGCGCTGCCGATCAGCCGCGCGAGCAGCCGCAGCACCCCGTCGAGGTCGCCGGGCGGTCCCGGCTCGCTGCAATCCTCGCGCGGGGAGGGGCCGACCGTCAGGTCGCCGTGAACTCTTTTCACCATCAGGCGGTGCAGCAGATAGCACCGGCGCTGAAAGCGGTCGCCTGGGCGCCGGATGGCCTCGTCGAGGGCCTGGAGTGCGCCGACCGGTCGTTCCTCGTGGGGGTGCAGTGGCATCCGGAGGAGATGGCCGCTGGCGACCCGGTGCAGCAGGCGTTGTTCGACGGGTTTGTGGCAGCCTGTGCGGCCCGCTATCCGCTGTGCTGAGCGGGCGGCACAGGCTGTGGCACGATCTTGCTATCATCCATGGCTGTGGATATGGGAGAAACTCCAGCGGACTTGGTCGCCACAGGGGCCAGCCAGATCGCGCGGCGACCGCTCGAAAGCCCGATCGGCCTGTTTGACTCGGGGGTCGGCGGGCTGACTATCCTGCGCGAGGTCCGCCGGCTGCTCCCCGAGCGGGACCTCGTGTACCTCGCGGATAGCGCGAACTGCCCCTATGGAGCGCGCCCCGCCGAAGAGATCCTTGCCCTATCGGAGGGCATCGCCCGGCACCTTTT
>JAIMBM010000208.1 GCA_023511475.1 Anaerolineae bacterium | reverse complement strand
ACCGGGCACAGCCTGGCTCATGGCACTCCCTTCTGACGGCGGAACATGCGCTCATCGGCGTGCTTCAGCCCCTATGCCAGTACACCTCCCACCCAAAGTAGGTCTCAAAGGCCTCGGCGAGGACGGCGGCGGTGTGGGCGGGGTTCACGGCCACGTGGTGCTCAAAGCCGTTCTTGCAGATATGGCGCATCAGGCTCTGCAGGCCCGGCACCTCGACGACGGCCCGGCCACCGAAGGTGGCGAGCGGATCGTCGGTGAAGCGCGCGTCGCCGACGTAGGTGCGGATGACCCCGTGCGTGTCGTCGGTGCTGATGCGGGCAAAGCTCATGGGTCCGGCGGGCACGCGGCCGGCGATGGTGCCGTAGGTGTTCTCTGTGCCCAGGGTCGTGGCCAGGATCTCGGCATTGGCCATCTTGGGCTCTGGGAAAAAGCTCCGTGCCCAGTTGCTGCAGTGAAACAGGACGCACTTGTTGGGGTCGCCCCCATAGTTGTTGTTCCAGTCCACCAGAGCGCTGGGTCTGCCTGAGGCGAGCTGCAGGGCGTACATGGAGGCCACGCCCGTGATATCTACCTCGCAGGCGCTGGGCATGAGCCTGTCGCTCATCATGCTCATCAGGGCGCAGGCGTTGATGCCATAGTTCTGTTGGATGGAGGTCCAGCACTGGAGGGCCGTCGCACTCAAGTCGTTCGCAGCCATCCAGTCGTCGAGGACGACGCCGAGCCTGGCCATCTTGAGGAGTGCAGCCGACGGGATGCCGCCGGTCGGCACGTAGGCACGGATGCCCTCCAGCCGGTCGTGTACGCGAGGGTCATCGTCCCCGAGCGCATTGGCCCTGGCAAAGACCTCCGAGAGGTCAATGGTGGTCACACTGATGCCGAAGGACTGCAGCAGCTTTTCGCTGTAGCGCATGGTGTTGAACGCGCCGGGGCGGGCGCCTATCGCGCCGAGACGGGCGTTGCGGAGCCCCTTGACCACGCGGCACACACCGACAAAGCGCGCGAGGTCTGCTCTAAAGCTCTCGGTGAGGGGGTGCACCGTGTGCAGCTCGGTCAGAGTGAAGGGGTAGCCGTACTGCCGGAGGTTGTTACAGACCGACACCTTGCCACAGAAGGAGTCCCGCCGTCGCTCGACGGTGAACTCGTCGAGATCGTCCGGGTAGGCCTGCACGAGGATAGGCACGCGCAGGCCGGAGAGCTTGATGGTGTCGGCGATGCCTCTCTCGTCGCCAAAGTTGGGGAGGCTTACGAGGATGCCGTCTATGCGGTCACGGTGAGCTGCGAAGAGGGCCGCACACTTTTTCGCGTCCTCCCACGTCTCGATGGCGCCACGCTTGGTGGCCTCCTCGTCGACGATGACCGCTTCGATGCCCATCTCGGCGAGGAGTGACAGGATGTCTCGTCGGCTCTCAGTGGCCAACTGATCGGGGAAAAAGTCGCGGTTACCGATGATGACGGCGAGTGTCGTCTTGCCCATTCTGGTGACCTCCCTGCGTCGCACTTGGGGCTTCTATTCGCCCGCTGCCGATGAGCCAGCCGGAGCAGGTATGGCTGTCTCTGTCTGTCGTCCGCGATGCCGCCCGGTTCCTCCTGTGAGGCCTTGTTTCCCTCGGCCCGAGCCCCTTCTCGCGTTGCTCCTTTCCCGGGGGCTGGAGACGATCTATGCGCGATCTTGTGGGTAGACCTGCTCGGGCGGGACGCGTCGTTTGGGCCGCTGGATGAGCTCGATGGTCACGCCCAGCAGGTTCTCCGTGTCCAGGTAAGCGTAGTGGCCGTCGCCATCGAGGCCGAACCCGGCCCCATCCATGGTCATCTCCAGCCCGGCGGCTCTGGCCTGCGCCAGTGCGATGCCCATGTCCTCAACCAGAACGCCCCAGTGGTGCACGCCGTAGCCGTGGGTGCGCACGAACTCGGCGTACACGCTTTCACCCTCGAGGGGCTCGATGAGCTCGATGCGCAGGGAACCGAGCCATCCGAGCCCCAGCCGCATGCGGTAGTCGGCCGGGCGGCCGCGGTAGGTCATGTGCCTGACAAGCGGTCTCCCGTATGTGTAGATGTGCCATGGCCCGATGCCAAAGAGCCGCCAGTACTGCTCGACCGCCCGGTCGAGATCCGGCACGATTACGCCGACCTGAGCCACCCCGGCTTGCAGGAAGGGGAGCGATGCCGCGATGCCGCCCCGTGGCAGGTCGGGATCAGGCACAGGAGCAGCGCCCGGTGAGCCATGCGCCCTCATGGGAAAAAGACCACCTTCAAAGCCTTGCCCTCCATCGCCAGGGACACTCCGTCCCCGAACTTGGCGAGTGGCAACCTGTGGGTCACCAACCTCTCGGCCGGGATGCGACCGGAAGCGACCAGGTCCAACGCCAGGCGCTGGTGCCGCGGCGCGAGGGTTGTCGTGCCGATCAGGTACAGGCCGTTGTAGTGCACGGTGTTCATATCTACGCCGGGCTTGCTCTGATCGACGGGCAGCCCGCCGAAGAGGAGGATGCGGCCTCCTTTCCTGGCCATCTCCACGGCCTGAACCGGAGCAACCGGGGCCGGCGTGGCGGTCACGACCACATCCGCGCCCTTGCCGGCGGTTAGGCGTCGGACCTCGGACACGGGATCCTCTTCGGAGGCGTCGATGGTAGCATCAGGCCCGAAGGGTTCGCAGAGCCTGAGCCGCTCGGCGAGGATGTCTATCAGGTAGACGCGGCTTGCGCCCCGGGCGCGGGCCAGGCTGGTATGGATGCAGCCAATGGGTCCTGCGCCGATGATCACGACGGTGTCGCCGAGGCCGACCTGGCCCTTCTCCTGAGCGTGCACGCAGGAGGAGATGGGCTCGGTGATGGCGGCGAAGGCGGGGTCGAGCCCATCCGGTACCGTGCGGATGGTACCCAACCGGACGCATTCCTCAGGGATCGCGATGTACTCGGCAAAGCCACCGGGCCAGGCCTGAGCGATCTCGCGATAGTTGTCGCAGAGCTCGTAGCGGGCATCGAGGCAAAAGTCGCAGGCGCCGCAGTAGGCGAGGGGCGCCACGGCAAGGATATCGCCCTCGCGCCAGGGGCCCCGGTAGTGGTCACCTGTCTCGACTACGGTGCCACATATCTCGTGGCCGATGATCCATGGAAAGGTGACCCGGCGGTGACCGCTCCGCAGGGTTCGGAGGTCCGAGCCACACAGCCCGCAGGCGATCACCTTGAGCAGCAGACCCCCTGCCGGCGTGACCGGCATCGGCACATCTTCGACGCCAAACTGGCCCGGCGCCCGCACGACGACCGCTCTCATCCTTTCGGCCATGCTCTACTCTGCGCTTTCCGTAGCGACTAGCGCGTCCTGCAACTGACGCAGCCTGTAGACCAGCCGCGAGGTATCAGGCTGCACGCGATCCTCGGTCAGGATGGCGCCCTTGGGGATGTCTTTGAGCACTTTGGCACCGGGGGCGAGGCCCATGGGGATCGCCCGCAGTGCCCGCGCCTCCTGGTATGTGTAGATGCGGTGATAGATGTCCGGGCCGCCGACCTCGCCGACCGTCTCACCCGCTCGCAGGTCGCGCTTGGCAACTGAGACGACCTCGGAGACCATCCCCCTGGCCACCACGGTCGTGTCGCCGTAGAGGACGGCCTCAGCGACGGCGAGAGGCGTCTCGGTGCTGCAGAGATGGAAGGGCCGGTAGAGGAGGTAGTACGGACCGGGCCCCATGCCGTAGAAGGCCAGGTCGGCGCGGATGCGAGGCTCGTCGGTGGTGACGATGGCGAACACCCCCGGGGCTACACGCCCGGTCGAATAGTCCACACAGCCACGTCGGCTGAGGATGCCTCCGTCCTCCTTGGGCACAAAGACCTTCGTGAGGTCCTCCAGGTCCACCCTGGGGCCGTGCATGCCGGGCACATCGGGAACGAGCCCGGTAGCATTGGACACCGCTGCCATCTCTACCATCGTCTTGCTGCCATCCTGAAAGGAGGCGAGCATCTTGGGGTTCATCCCTCGGGCGAGCGCCTCCTCGCGGCAGGATTCGGGGGTTGCGTCGTAGTGGATGGGGTTGTTCTTGCCCTTGCCGAGGCAGATCACCTCGAAGCCAAGGGTGCGCGCGAAATCGTACAGCATCTTGCAGACGCCTGGCTCGTCGCCGGAGGAGACGGTGTACACGCATCCCGCGCGCCGGGCCATGCGGTGCAGGAGAATGCCCACGGTGACGTCCGTCTCGACGTTCAGCATCACGACGTGCTTGCCGTTGAGGATGCTGTTCCAGGCGACCTCAGCGCCGATCTCGGTGAGGCCGGTGGCCTCTACGAGGCAGTCCAGGCTTTCGAGGCGGGTCAGGAGCAGGGCGTCCTCCGACACGACATACTTCCCGTCTCTCAGGGCGTCCTCCGCCTCACCGGGCCTGCTGGTCACACAGATCCGCGACTCGGGGATGCCGAGGCTGGCGAGCTCTGCGAGGGGGCGACTGACATCTACGTCCGCGATGGCAAAGGTCTCCATGCCGGCCATGCGGTGCGTGACGTGCACGAACCCCGATCCCATCTGGCCGCAGCCGACCAGCCCGACGCGGATCGGCCGGCCGGCGGCCTCGCGTTCCTGAAGACGACGATACAACTCCATTCTGATCGGCTCCTGGATTGATATCGTGAGCGAGACAACCCCAGACACTGGCGCCGCCGGCCTCTCGAAGAACGGTGCGGGGCCGGCCGACGCGCCGGTGCCGTCGCGGGCCCCGCCGAGGTCGTCCAGATGAACAGCGCGCAGCCCAGCAGCCAGGCGATGGTGCGGCCGACCGGCCACTTGTCCCCGCGCTTCCGGAGCTTCCGGACGGCGAGCAGGTACCAGCCGGCACCGACGACGGCGAGGAAGACGAACAGCCCGCGCCAATCCGTGACCGAGTCGAGCAGGCCGCCCAGGAGCGGGCCGATGATGGCAGCGAACCCGCCGACGACCGTGAGTCGTCCGTAGAAGCGGATCAGCGCCCCGCAGCTGAAGATGTCACGGCCGGCGGCTTGCGCGCGCACGCCCCGCCGGCCGAGCCGCCGGTCCTCCTGTGCCCGCCGGGCGATGGGCGCGCGCTGGCGAGGGCGCTGCTTCGGCTGCGCGATGACCCCGAGCTCCGCGCCGCGCTCGCGCGCCGCGGGCGTGCGCTGTACGAGCGCCGGTTCACCCCCGCGTGCATCGCGGCTGACCTGGCGCGTGCGATCGAGGCGTTCCACGGCCGGTCTAGCGCGCCTCGGTGACGACCGCCGCCAGCCGAGCGTCCGGGCGGCCGACCACCACCATCGAGCCGCTCGACCCGGCGCCAAGCCCGGGCGCCGCCGGCGCGTAGAGGGTCCGCGCCCCGTTGGCGGGAATGGTCTCCTCGAACTGCGTCAGCAGGGCGCCTCGGTCGTCGAAAACGGCGACGACCACTGGCGCCGGCTGGGGGGCAACATTCTGGACCTGCACCCCGGTTACCTGCCCATCCACGCCTGTCGAGACGAGCGGAACGTAGAGGCGCGGCCCGATCGACCCGACCGCGCCGACCGCCGTCCCAACGCGCCGCCGATCGTTCACGCTGTTGGCGATGACTGCCAGCGGCTCGCCCCGCACCGAGCGAACCTGCGCGGCTGCCACCAGGTCGTCGGGCAGCAGTGGGTCCGCGGGCAGATAGAGCGTCCCGGCGAGCGCTCCAGGAATGGTGGCCTCGCGCTCCCAGGGGCCGCCGGGACGGTTCACCGGCGTGTACCGCGCCACGATCGCCGCGACGGGGCCACCCGTATTCTGGACCTGGAGGCCGGTGCGCCATCCCCCGCGGTTCCGGAACAGGAGCGGTGCCAGCACCTCGGGGCCGGGGGAATCCTCTGCGACGTACGCCATGGCCGCGCCCCCGGCGGTGACGAGATTCACCTGGCCCGCGAGCGGCTGCCCGCCGTCACTCTCGACGATGGCGGAGCCGACAAACCCGTCCGGAAGGGTGGCGTGGCCCGGAGCGAAGA
>JAIMBM010000207.1 GCA_023511475.1 Anaerolineae bacterium | reverse complement strand
CATATGCAAGGTGTCGGTATGGTACCACAACTACGTTGGGTACGCAAGTCGATCCATGCAACAGTCTCGGCGGCGGGGAAGGGGGTAGGGGGATGGGGCAACCGTCCGAGAGGCCGGACCGCGCGCCGGGCCTACCGCCGGCCTCGCCCTCACGCCAGATCCGCGGGGCGACAGCCCCTTAAGTTTCCGCCTATGGGGACAGGGGAAGGGGGTTCCCCGACGAGGCGGCTCAAAGCCGATCCCGACAGGCAGGGCTACCAGCAGCCCCGCCTCCGTGCCATGCGCTGAACGCGAGTCTGAACAGCTACGTCAAGGCTGCGAGGGGCGGTGCGACGGGCCCGCCAAGGGCCTTATCTTCCTCCCCCTCTCGCCCGGGACAACTCGAGCCTGGCCCGCAGCACGGCGACCTGGCCCTTGCCAAGGGGATAGTAAGCCATGGCCAGGAGGAAGAGGCCCAGCGCCGCCAGCGGCAGCAGGGCCATGCCCAGGCGGATGCCGGTCGCGACCGTGTCGGGCTGGACGGCGAGCTGCGGCGCGTAGCCGCTGGCGCTGAGGACGAGCGAGGTCGAGCCGCCGACGAGGACGAGCACGAGCCGCTCGATGAAGGCGTTGACGCCAAAGTAGCTCCCCTCCCGGCGCCGGCCGGTGTGCAGCTCGTCCTCGTCGATGACGTCGCTGAGGACGATGTCGCGCACGAGGGTGATGCCCGAGTTGGCCGCGCCGACCAGGAACATCATGACGATGGCCTGCGACAGGCTGCCCAGGAACAGCACGGGGAGCATGAAGAGCACGAAGAGGCTCACAGCCGCGATCAGCGTGCTCTTGGCCCCGAAGCGCAGGGCGACCTTGCGCCACAGGGGATAGAAGCCGATGGCGGCCACGAACATCCCGGCGAAGAGGAGGCTCGTCTGCCCCTCGCCGGTGCGGAGGACGTACTTGGTGAGGAAGGGCACGATGGCCGCGAGCCAGCTCCAGATGTAGCAGATCATGAGGTTGGCGCCGGCAAAGGCGAGGAAGGTGCGGTTGGCCAGGGTAGCCCGGAACGCCTCGCCGATGGGCAGGGCGCTCTGCGCGCTTGCTTCCGGCCGCTCCCGGCTGCCGCGCAGGGAGATGGCAAACGCCCCCGCGCCGATGAGCCCCAGAATCACTCCCGCCGCCGACCAGCCGCCGAGGTCGCCCCAGCGGCGCGAGAGGGCGTCGACCAGAAGCGGCATGGCCGCTACCCCGAGCGCCGTGCCCACCGCGGCCGCTACCTGCCGGTATACCGAGACCTCGGTGCGCTCCTCAAGGCTCTCAAAGGCCTCGGGGAAGATGGCCGTGTAGGCCACGCTGACCACGGTGTTCGCCAGGTCAAAGAGGGCGATGGCTGCCGCAAAGTAGGCGAGGAGGCGCCAGTCGAACGGGCCGGCCAGCGGGCGGCCCCCAAGCGGCGGCGACCAGACCAGGATGTACAGCAGGAGCAAGGCCGGCGTGCCAAAGAGGATGTAAGGAATGCGCCGCCCCCAGCGGCTGCGGGTGCGATCCGAGATCGCACCGGCGAGGGGATCGTTGATGGCGTTCCACACGCCGTACGCCAGGGCGAAGGCCAGGCCGACCAGACGCGAGTCCAGCCGGACGACGTCGACATAAAAGAAGATCAGGTACGTCTGCACGCTGTTGAAAAAGAGCGCCTGGCCGAGATTTCCGGTTCCGTAGGCGATGGCGGCGAGACGCTGCTTCATCGCGCTGACCTCCTGCCTTGCAGAAAGCGAGGTCACCTGCCGGGCATGGTGGCCCTCGGAGGCGGTCGAGCAGTTATTCATGCAGGGCTGATCTGCAGCCTGCCCGGAGCCTGCGTTGTCATTGCGGGCCAGCCCGCAGGGCTGGCGAGGCAATATGCGTTGCGGTCTTGGAGATTGCCTCGGCGACTGGCGCCGCCTGTTCAGAAGCTTTACTGGCGGCTACCCAGGCCTGGCAGGCTCGCTAC
Source organism: Anaerolineae bacterium (assembly GCA_023511475.1). Lineage (GTDB taxonomy): Bacteria > Chloroflexota > Anaerolineae > SpSt-313 > SpSt-313 > SpSt-313. The sequence continues at coordinate 4,003 of JAIMBM010000207.1, read as the reverse complement.
CGGGTTACATGCTCCGCGCCAGCCCGCCAACCCCCTACCTGAGGCTTTGGCCGGGAGGTGGCGGAGCCGAACGCCCGGCTGCTGCCCGGGCACAGTGGCCGGCAAGTTTCTCTTCTTCGGACAGGGTTCCGGGAACCCTGAGGTGCTCGCAATGACGGGTATGCTGGCTCGCCGGAGGAGCGGCCGCCTTGGGCCAGATTCGTGGCACGACGTGTGGCAGCCTGCGTGTCCGCGGCAGGCACCCGGGACAGCACGTTTTCACCTCGGCGCCGCCCGGGGCGGCAGCGCGGTCAAGTCCCAAGGTACACGAGCCGCCCCTCGACCTTGCGATTCGCGTTCTGGTTGTTCCGCAGGAACTCCAGGAGCACGTCCTGCGCGTTGGTGCTGACGACCTTGGGCCTGCCGGTCTCGGCCAGCTCCTCCGGCGTGATGTTGAGATAGTCCGCACAGCTCGAGACGTGATAGCCCTGCAGACAGATGGTGTACCGGCCATCAGGACGCACCGGCTCACCGTTGATAGTGAGGGATACCAGCCGGCGCTCCGCATCGTTGTAGACGGCGCGGACGGCCCCGTTGACCTGGTAGCACTCTCCCTCGCCGTCCCGGTTCTCGGGCCGCATCCAATGCGAGAATATGCGCTCGAGCCGGCGCCCGTCGACGGTAAAGCGGGTCAGGGTGTCGTTGTAGGGGAAGCAGGAAATAAAGTCGCCCAGGGTTACGAGCGGCCCGAGCTCCTTCACGCGCACCGAGCCCGACCCGAGGAGCATGACGTCGCACTCGGCCGATTCGGCCAGGGCGTCGGCGATCAGGTTGCCGAGGGCAGTCTCGACTTCCCGGCGGGGGTGGGTAAGGGTGCTCGCGAGCTTGCAGACAATGGTGTTGTACTTGCGATCAACCTCGCCCTTGAACGAATCGATGTAGGCCTGCAGGCGGCTATCGGGCTCGACGAGGTCGTCGGTGATGGGGATGAGCTGCCACTTAAAGTCCACGACCGAGTTGGTATCGTCGTCGACCACGATGTCAAACCGCCCGACCTGATCGGTGCCGACGCCGGCCTGGGCAATGAGGATGCCGTTGACAAGCGCCGGCTGCTCGAGAATGGTGTGGGAGTGCCCGCCGATAATGATGTCAACGCCCCACTCCGGCTTGAGGAGCCGGGCCAGCTCGCAGTCGGATTCGAAGCCAATGTGGGTCAGGAGTATCGTCAGGTCGATGTCGTCGTTCTTGTAGGCGTTGGTGATCCTGCCGACCTCCTCCGAGGCCTCCTCCAGCGAGATAAAGCTGCCGACCAGCGAGTCCTGCTTGATGGCGTCGATCACCTTGTCGGTGATGATGCCGAGGAACATGATGTCGAACCCGGCCTTGTTCAGGATGTGGTAAGGGCGCATGAGGCGCTTGTTGTGGTCGCGGATGTACAGGTTGGCGTTGACGATCGGAAAGTTGGCCATCTTCTCCAGGAAGAGGAGATGCGGCAGGCCATAGTCGAACTCGTGGTTGCCAAGGGTGGCGACGTCCGGCGCGAGGTAGTTCATGATCTCGATGGTGGAGATGCCCCGGTACTCCGAGTCGATGATCGAGCCCTGCACCATGTCCCCGGAGATGACGTAGATGACGTTCTCCTCTTCGTTGCGGACCTTGTTGATGTACCCGGAGAGCAAGGCGAGGCCGCCGGTCAGCCTGCCCTCCGCGCCCTGCATTTCCGCCATAAAGTCGCCGTGCATGTCGTTGGAGTGCAGGATGGTGAAGCGTTTGGTGTTCACTGTGAGCTACCCTTTCTGCAGGCAAGGGCCGGTTTGCCCGGGCGCTACGGCTCTGCTCTGTCGCTATCTGCTTGTCTCAGTCAGGGCTCGCTCCAGGAGGTCGCCTACAGCCAGCGTCCGGGCCCACCGGCGCATGTAGGCCACGTCCAGGCGCTCGGCCTGTGTGCTGATGATGCCGAGCACATCGCGCCACTGCCGTTCTGACACCTCGCCTCCGAGCCTGTACCATTCGAGCTTGGACAGAATGGTGTCTTCTGCGCTGGCCACCCAGGCCCGGCGTTCCGGCGACATAGCGACGACCTGCTCGGTGCGGCGGGCGAACTGAGCATGGTCGTAGGGGCGGCCCTTGAGCACGAAGACGTCCACCTTGATCATCGTCTCCAGGTGTATGAGGTTGAAGCTGGTGCGGCTGGCAATGGCGGTCCGGATGGCGTCGAGGTCGGCATAGAAGGCGTTGCCGAGGGCGCGCACGAGAGCCTCTGCGTGTTCCGGGCATAGTGCAGCTACGAGGTCCACGTCCAGCGTGCTTCGAGCAACACCGTGGACTGCGCTGGCCAATGACCCGCCGATCATATAAGGCACATCGAGCGCTTTGAGCACGTCGATGACCAACCCTGCCACGTCCATCGGGCTACTGGTCACCGCAGCCCTCCGACGTGCCGAGCCTGCCGTAGGCTTTCTCGGCCAGTTCGGGACCGAGGAGGATGTCCGCGAGGCGCCGTCGCAGCTCAGCCTCGCTGGCCTGGGGATGGCGTGTGCGCAGGCCACTCAGGGCGAGCATGCGAACGGTGTCGTTCATCTGGGCAACGAGCTCCAGCTTGCGCCAGGCAGGCGCCCTCCGCAACAGCTCGATCAGGACCCTCTCCACTTCCGGGGTCGTGTCGGGGAAGAGCGTCGACACGGCAGGCCACTCCTCTCACACGTCTACCCCCACTGCACCGATTATACACTGGTTTCGTGCAGGGTGGTAGCCTGGGCTCGGCGGCGTAGTCCATCCTGGGTCAGCCTCATCGGTGCTGGTGCCAGGACCCCACAGCCGGCGGGGCTTTACCCTCCCGCAGGTTCCCCGACCTGCCATTCAGGCAGGGGCGTGCCACCTTTGGCGGAATCCACGCCTCGGTGAACCTGCCAGACCTGCGGGAGGGTTCCACTCAATACGGCCCTCGCCGGCCGCCCGCCGGCCGGGCCTGCGCCCCTTGGCTATGCCTGCTCGAACCGCTCTACCACCCGGCCGCTCTCGCGGTGCTGGAGGATGCGCTTGAGCCGGCCGTCGGGCATGCGCTCCTCTTTGATGAGGACGTAGCCGGGCTCGACCTCTCGCCCGAGCGGACCGGTCTCGACCGCCGCCTCGGGACCCCGCCACTCCAGCTCGACCGGCTCCCAGCGCCGGGACCTCGCGGAGCGGTAGCAGGCGTCCACGATGGCGTTGACGACATAGCCGTCGTAAAAGGTCTCGGCGGGGGCGCGGCCCCGGTCGAGGGCGTCGAACATGTCCACGAACATGTGCCGGTAGCCGAGCTCGTGGACCTCGTCGCCGACCGGGAAGAGCCAGCCCTTGTCGGTCTCGGCCTTCTCGGCCACATAGCCGCTGCCGGAGGCAGCGGTAAAGACCTCAAAGCCGGTGCGCAGGAAGTGGTTGAGCCAGATCGTCCCCTCGCTGCCGGCGACCTCGTCGCGCAGGTCCATGCCGCCGCGGAAGGACCAGCTCACCTCGAACTGCCCCACGGCCCCGTTGGCAAAGCGGATGAGGGCAATGCCGTTATCCTCGGCGGCGATGGGATGGACCAGCGTGTCGGCCCAAGACATCACCTCGACCGGCCGCTGCTCCTTGCCGATGTAGGCGCGGATGATCTCGATGCAGTGGCAGCCGAGGTCGACGATGGCCCCGCCGCCCGCCTGCTCTACATCCCAGAACCAGGCCGAGTGGGGGCCGCCGTGCGTCTCGCGCGAGCGCACCCAGAGCACCTTGCCGAGCGCCCCGGCGCGCACCATCTGCAGGGCCTTGAGCATCTTGGGGGTGTAGACGAGGTCCTCGAGGTAGCCGGCAAAGACGCCCGCGCGCTCGACGGCCTCGAGCATCTCCCTGGCCTCCGCCGCGTTGCGCGCTAACGGCTTGGTGCAGAGGACTGCTTTCCCGGCCTCGGCGGCGAGCCGGACGGCCTCGAGGTGCAGGCTGTTGGGCAGGCCGACGACGACCGTATCGGTGCCCGCGTCGGCGATGGCCCCGCGCAGGTCAGTCGTCC
>JAIMBM010000206.1 GCA_023511475.1 Anaerolineae bacterium | reverse complement strand
TTTTTTTTTTTTTTTCCGGGGGCGTGCGGGGGGGGGCCCCTCCGGCCCCGCCAGTACCCCCTTATTTGGTCTTCCCCGCCCCTGCCACGGCGGGGGCGGGGCGCGGGGTGGAGGCGCTTATCGAGGAACGCACGCTGGCATTCCCCAAAGTTAGCGCCTATGGGGCAAGGAGATGGGGGGGTCCTGGCAGCGGCACAGATAAGCCTGCCCCCAAACCGAAGCCACACCCGCCGAGCAGGGGGTGAACCCCGGGAGGGTTGGCGCCATCAGAAACGAGTGCCGCTCAAAGGCACCGGACCGGCTCGGATCCCAGCTCCCGCCGGGCAGCCTCCCAGCCGAGCATGGCCAGCTTTCTGGGCTCGCCCCACCGGTACTGGCCAAAAGCGCCAACGCGCCGGATGACCCGGTGACAGGGGATGATGTAGGCGATGGGGTTCCCGCCGACGGCCCGGCCAACGGCCCGGGCAGCCGCAGGGGCGCCGATCCAGCGGGCGACGTCGTGGTAGGAAGCAACGCATCCTCCCGGAATCCGCAGGAGAGCCTCCCACACCTTGATCTGAAAGTTGGTACCCCTGAGGAGGAGGGGCAGGGGCGCGCCCGCCCCCTCCCAGGCACCAAAGATGCGCTCGACCAGGGGCTGCGTCGCGGATTCGTCGAGGCAGATTCCTGCTCGCTCCCAACAGTGGCGCAGGGCGGTCAGGGAGCGACCACGGTCCCCTCCAACCACAAACGAGAGCCAGCAGATGCCGCGTGTGGTCAGGCCGAGGAGGCACTCGCCAAAGGGGGTGGGGTGGTAGCCGTAGACTATCGAGAGCCCCTCGCCCCGGCTCTTGAACTCCCCGGGGGTTACGGCCTCGCACGTCACAAAGAGGTCATGCAGCCTGCCCGGGCTCGAGAGCCCCGCCTCATAGGCGACATCGAGCAGGTCCTTCGATTGCGCAAGCAGCGCCTTGGCATGCTCCTTGGTCAGGAACTGCAGGAAGCGCTTGGGGCTGATCCCCGCCCAGCGCCGGAACACCCGCTGAAAGTGGAACGGGCTCAGCCCGACCTCCACCGCCACCTCGACAAGCGACGGCTGCCGCGACCGATTCGCCGCCAGGTATAGTATGGCCCGCTCCACCAGCGCATAGTCTGCCGCGAGCTGCTCAAGGGTCACGGCCGGCCCTCCACGGATGAGGAAGGATGCAGCGTTCACCCGCCATTATATATGCCAAGGCCGGCAGCGACCACCCGTTTCTTGCGCAACAGTGAGGCGGGTGTGACGAGCCTGCCACGGCCCCCGCCACACCCGCCTCACCTTCAGCATTTGGGCGGACGAGCCCCCCACCCGACACGGCACCTACATGGATTCCGGCGCGCTCATACCCATGAGGTTGAGCGTCCTCGCCAGCACGACGCGTGCGGCATCGACCAGCTTTAGCCGTGCCAGGGTAATGGCCCGATCAGCCGGGTCCGACGATACCACCCGGCAGTCCCGGTAGAACCCGTGGAAGACGCCGGCTAGCTCCTGCGCGTAGTAGGTCAGATGATGGGGCGCGAGGTCCACCGCCGCCTGATAGACGACCTCCGGCAGCCGGAGCAGAGCCCGCAGCAGGTTCTGCTCGGCCTCGCTGGTCAGGAGCGAAGTGTCGCCTTCTGCGAACGGCAGGTCGCCCGCGCGGCGAAGGATGCTGGCAATCCGCGCGTGGGCGTACTGCACGTAGTAGACCGGGTTCTCGTCCGACTGGCGCACGGCCAGCTCGAGGTCCAGGTCCATCTGGCTCTCAGCCGAGCGCGAGAGCAGGAAGAAGCGAAGCGCATCGGACCCAATCTCGTCCAGCACCTCGCGGAGCGTGATGATGTCCCCCGTGCGCTTGGAGAGCCGAACGATCTCTCCGCCGCGGCGCAACGTCACCAGCTGATAGAGCAGCAGCACCAGGCGGTCCGGATCGAGCCCGAGGGCGCGCATCATCGCCTTCATGCGTGGGACGTGACCCTGGTGGTCGGCACCCCATACGTCTATGACCCTATCAAAGCTGCGCAGCACAAACTTGTCGTAGTGGTAGGCGATGTCGGAGGCAAAGTAGCCAGGCTGACCGTCGGAGCGGACGACCACTTCATCTTTGTCGCCCCCCAGTGCCGTTGCGCGGAACCAGATCGCTCCCTCGCGCTCCTCAATGTAGCCGCGCTGGCGCAGCGTCTCGAGAATCTGCTGGAAGAGGCCTCGCTCGTAGAGGCTGCGCTCGGAGAACCAGCAGTCAAACACGACGCCCATGGACTTGAGATCGGTGCGGATGGAATCCAGGACCATCGCGAGGCCACGCTCGCCGATTGCGGCGACGGCCTCTTCCCGCGGCATGTGCAGGTAGCGGTCGCCCTCCGCGGCGGCAATCTGCTCCCCCATTTCCACAAGGTACTGGCCAAGGTAGCCATCCTCAGGCACCTGCTCCGGCACCCCAAGTGCCTGGCAGTAGCGGGCGTACAGGCTGGCGTAGAAGGCGGCCATACGGCTGCCCGCATCGTTGACGTAGTACTCCCTCTCGACCTCATAGCCTGCCGCCTGCAGCACGCTGGCGAGGGCATCGCCGATAACTGCGTTGCGGCCAGAGCCCATCGTGAGGGGACCCGTCGGGTTGGCGCTTACAAACTCGACCTGCACGCGCAGGCCCTGCCCCAGCTCTACGTTCCCAAAAGCCGGACCCTGGCGACGGATCTCGTCGACCTGACTCGCCAGCCAGCGAGCGGAGAGAGTCACGTTCACATATCCGGGGCGCACCACGTCGATCTTTTCGACATATGAGGGCACATCCAGGAAACGGGCCATCGTCTCGGCGATTGCCAGCGGCGCCTGCCGCGCGACGCGGGCAAGCTGCATGGCCACCGGCGTCGCATAGTCGCCGTAGCCCGCCTGCTTTGGCCGCTCCACGGGCACCTCGGCAACTTCAAAGGCGGGCAGCTCGCCGGCGGCCTGTGCCGCTGTGAGCGCTGCCCGGAACCGGCTTGCCAGGTCCTTGCTCAGCAGCATCTCTATCACATCTCCAGCCAGTTTTTTCCGACCTTGACCTCAACCCGCAGTGGCGCCCGCAGGTCACATGCCCCCTCCATGATCGACCTGACAAGCGGCTGCACGACCTCCAGCTCCTCCTCAGGCACCTCCAGCACCAGCTCGTCGTGGACCTGCAGGATCATGGCCGACCTGAGGCCACGCTCGCGGAGCGCCCTGTCCAGGCGGATCATGGCAATCTTGATGATATCGGCCGCCGTGCCCTGGATGGGCATGTTCACCGCCATGCGCTCGGCAGCCCGGCGCGTGTTGCCAGGCACCTTGCTCTCAGGCGCGAGCTCGGGAAAGTACCGCCGCCTGCCAAAGAGAGTCTCAACGTACCCCTCGCAGCGCGCCTTCTGCTTGGTCTCCTCGACGTAGGCCCGTACGGCCGGAAACCGGGCAAAGTAGCTCTCGATGAACTCGGCTGCCTCTGTCTGCGACAGGTCTGTGCGCTGGGCCAGGCCATAGTCGCCCATGCCATAGATGACGCCAAAGTTCACCGTCTTGGCCATGGACCGCTGCTGCGGCGTCACCTCCTCCAATGGGACGCCGTAAAGAGCAGCCGCCGTGCGCGCATGGATGTCCTCGCCCCGCGCGAAAGCTTCGAGCATCGCCTGATCGTTGCAGACGTGCGCAAGGATACGCAGCTCGACCTGCGAATAGTCAGCCGACAGGAGGTACCACCCCTCCGGCGCCACAAAGGCACGCCGGACCTGGCTGCCTAGCTCGGTGCGCACCGGAATGTTCTGCAGGTTCGGATCGCTCGAGGACAGCCTGCCGGTAACCACCGCTGCCTGATTGAACGACGTGTGAACCCGCCCCGTGCGCGGGTTCACCAGAAGCGGCAACGCGTCGACGTACGTGCTCTTCAGCTTGCCGAGCTGACGGTACTCGAGGATCGCCTCAATGATGGGATGCCGCCCGCGCAGCGCTTCGAGGACAGATGCATCTGTCGAGTTGCCCGTTCGCGTCCTGCGGACCGGCTTGAGACGGAGCTCTTCGAACAGCACCCCCGCCAGCTGCCTTGGCGAGTTGATGTTGAACGGATGCCCGGCGAGGCGGTAGATGTCCTCCTCCAGCCTCGTGAGGCGCCCATGCAGGTCCCGGGACATGGCATGCAGCACGGAGACGTCGAGCGCGATCCCCCTGCGCTCCATGTCGACCAGGACCGGCACGAGCGGCATCTCGATCTCCTGGAAGAGCCGCTCCTGATTGCGCTCCCGCAGCTCGGTTGCCAGATGCTCGCGAAGGCGCAGGGTAACGTCGACGTCGGCACAGGCGTAGGCCATCACCCGCTCGACGGGGACCTGGGCCATCGTCACCCGCTCCCGGCCCCTGCCGATGAGGTCATCGATCGGCGTCATCTCCAGGCCCAGCTTTTCCCAGGCCAGGGCCTTGAGGCCCAGGTTGTGTGCGGAGGGGTTGGCGAGCCAGGCGGCGAGCATGGTATCCCAGGCAAGCCCGTTGACCTCGAGCCCGTGCTCGGCGAGCACCATCAGGTCGTACTTGGCGTTGTGTGCAACCTTCGGGACACGCGGATCGGCGAGCAGCGGGCCCAGCGCTTCGGCCACCTCGCCCAGCTCGAGCTGCGGCCCCTGCTCGATAGCCCCGTCGTGCCCAATCGGCAGGTAATACCCACGGCCGGGAGCGTCGCTGAGGGCGATGCCGACCAGGTCGGCCCGCATCGCGTCGAGGTCGGTCGTCTCCACGTCCAGCGCCAGCAGAGGCGCCTGCCGCAGCCGCGCGACCAGGTCCGCCAGGTCCTCGCGGGTACGGATAGCCTGGCACTCCCCGTGTGCCTGCACCGGCCTGGCCTCGCCCGGTGTCTCAAAGAGCGCGAGTTGCGCCCCGCGCGTGCTCGAACGCGGGAGCTCCGGAAGGCGGTCGACCAGGCTGCGGAACTGCAGCCGCTGGAAGACGCTCATCACCCTCTCCCGCGGATAGTCCGAGAAGCGCGCCGAATCCCAGTCGAACTCCAGGGGCACGTCAGTCACGATGGTGACGAGCTTTCTGGCCTCAAACACCTGGGCGCGGTGGGCCTCGAGGGCCGCCCTCGTCCGCTCGCCGCGCACCTCACCCAGATGCTCGTAGATGCCCTCGATGCTTCCGAACTGCTGCAGGAGTTGGGTGGCCGTCTTGGCCCCGATGCCAGGCACGCCAGGCACGTTGTCGGAGGCGTCACCGACGAGCGCCTTGTAGTCGATCAACTGCTCCGGCCGCAATCCATAGCGCCGCTCGATGGCCTCGACGTCGTAGAGCATCGTATCCTGAAAGCGCCGCCCCGAGGTCAGGACCGTGACGCCCGGCTGCACGAGCTGGAACGCATCCGTATCCCCTGTGACGATGAGGACCTCCATGCTCCGTTTGCGCCCGAGCCGCGCCAGCGTGCCGAGGACATCATCGGCCTCAAAGCCGGGCTGCGCGCAGCGGAGGATGCCGAAGGCGTCGATGATCTCGCGTACGGCGTCGAACTGGACGGCAAGAGCCTCGTCCATCCTGGCGCGATTCGCTTTGTACGCCTCATAGCGCTCATGGCGAAAGGTGCGGCCGATGTCGAACGCGACCACGATGTGCGTCGGCCTGTGCTCGTTATACGCCTTCAAGAGCATCTCGGTAAAGCCATACACCGCGTTGGTCGGCTCTCCCGAGGACGTCCTGAGGTATTCTGGCAACGCGTGATAGGCGCGGTGCACCAGTGCGTTGCCATCGATAAGCATAAGCTTTTCCTTAGGCAAAGGTCACTTCCTCCAGCCACGGGGATGTGCTGGCCAGCGCAGACCTCGCGCTGCCAGGCCAGCCGGTACCACTGGCCAAAAGGCCGGCCACCGCGCCGGGCGATGTCAGACCTTGCACGCGGACAGTATCGCCGCAGGAAGGATTCTCAGCGCTCCGGACCCCGGGCATGCGAACTATTGTACTTGCGATGCAGAGCGGAGTCAACGGGCAGCGCAGTTGGGCGATTTCCGGTTCGGGGCAGCTCGCGCCCGGTCACGTTGTGCCCGCCCCCTTCCCAGGCG
>JAIMBM010000205.1 GCA_023511475.1 Anaerolineae bacterium | reverse complement strand
CTGTGCGGCTTCGTCCTGCATCTGAAGGACATTGCCCCATGCGATGGCTTGGCTACGTCGTGCGCAGGCTGCTCATGGCCGTGCTGGTGCTGGTGAGCGTGTCGATCGTCACCTTTGTGATCGCACGCGTCATCCCCTCGGACCCGGCGGCGGCCTGGGTTGGCCCGCATCCAACGCCGGAGCAGATTGCCAAGGCCCGTCAGGAGCTGGCGCTGGACCGCCCCCTGCACGAGCAGTACCTGCGGTATGTGACGGCGCTTCTCCGCGGCGACTTTGGCACCTCCGTCAAGTCCCACCAGCCGATCAGCCGTGACCTCCGGAACTATCTCCCGGCGACCATGGAGCTGGTTCTGGCCGCCATGCTGGTGGCTGTGGTGGTTGGAGTCCCGCTCGGCGTCCTTTCCGGGGCCAGGAAGGGCAGCCTCTTCGACCATCTGACGCGGCTGGCCTCCGTTGCGGGCGTCTCTGTGCCTACCTTCTGGCTGGCCCTGCTCCTGCAGCTCCTCTTCTTTGCCAAGCTGAGGCTCCTTCCCCTGGGCAGCCGCATCTCGAACGAGCTGGCGCTGTACAATCCGATCCGCCAGATCACCGGGATGTACACGCTGGATAGCATCCTCACGGGCAACTGGGCGGGCCTCAGGGATTCGCTCGTGCATCTGATCCTGCCGGCCTTTACCCTGGCGACCTATCCCATCTGGATGGCGATACGTATGACGCGGTCGACCATGCTGGAGGTCCTGAGCGAGCGGTACATCCTCGCCGCCCGGGCGGCCGGCATCTCGGAGCGGGCCATCCTGTTCGTGCTGGCGCTCAAGAACGCCATTATTCCCACCATCACCGTCCTCGGGCTCTCATTCGTGTACTCACTCACCGGTGCGATGCTGGTGGAAGTGATCTTCTCCTGGCCCGGGCTCGGCACCTATCTGACCGATGCCGTGCTGAACATCGACTTTCCGGTGATTGTGACGGTGACGCTGGTGGTGACGGTCTTTTACGTGGTGGTCAACCTGATTCTGGACCTGGTGCAGGCGGCGTTCGACCCCCGGGTCACGCTGCGCTGAGCGAGGGGCGGGGGTTCCGACCGTGCTGGGGGAAGGTATGCGCATTCGGGTCATCAGCCCGGTCATCGGGCAGGGGCCGGATCAAGCGACTCTCGAGTCGTTCGCTGCCGGGGCATCGCCGGGCACAGAGGTCAGCATCGTATCCCTCGAGTGGGGCACCGAAGCCATCGAGGTGCGATCCGACGATGCCTGGGCGGCGCCGGGTGTGCTGAGCCGGGCGATCGAGGCCGAGCACGAGGGCGTCGATGCGGTGATCATCGCCTGCATGGACGATCCGGGCCTCTATGCTGCCCGCGAGGCGGTGCGCATACCGGTCGTTGGGCCCCTCGAGGCGAGCCTGCACCTCGCAGGGATCCTGGCGCACCGCTTCTCGATCATCACGACACGGCAGGAAGATATCCCGGCCGTGGAGGAACTGGTGCAGCTCTACCGCATGCCGGACCGGCTGGCCTCGGTGCGGGCGATGGACCTGCCGGTGCTGGAGCTGCGCGCGGGCCGCGGTTCGACCTTTGACGCCCTGGTCGCGGCCGGGGAGCGGGCGGTGCGGGAGGACGGGGCGGGCGCGCTCATCCCGGGATGCACGCTCCTCGCGCCCCTGGCGGGCCGCCTGCAGATGGCGCTCGCAGACAGGGGCTGCGAGGTGCCGGTGCTCGACCCGTGCAGGGTCGCGATGGGGTTTGCCGAGGCGCTGGTGTCGCTGGGCCTGGCTCACAGCACCCGCACCTACGCACGCCCCGCGGCAAAACCCATCGCCTGGCCGACGCCGGAGGCCTTTCTGGGAGCTGGCGGGCTGGCCAGCGCCGGCGCCGCGGCGAGTCTGACTGTGCCGGAAGGGAGGACCCGCCGGATACACGTCCGGGTGATCAACCCGGTGATCACCTCGAGCTGGGAGGAGGAGACTGGCGAGGCCTACCGCCGGGCTGCCGGTCCCGGCACCGAGATCAGCGTCGCCTCCCTGGAGTGGGGGCCTGCCTCCATCGAGAGCTACCGCGACCATGCCCTGGCCGTGCCCGACATCCTGCACAAGGCGGTAGCCGCCGAGCGCGAGGGTGCGGACGCAGTCATTGTCGATTGCATGGGGGACCCGGGCGTGTACGCCGCGCGGGAGCTGGTGGATATCCCGGTTGTGGGGCCGGCGGAGGCCAGCATGCACCTTGCCGCCATGCTGGGACATCGCTTCTCGGTGCTCAGCGTGCTCGATACCCGCGCGCCGATGATGGAGGATCAGGCCGCGCGCTACGGGCTGCGCAGTCGGCTCGCCTCGGTGCGGGCCTTCAACATCCCGGTGCTGGCCCTCGCCGACAATCGCGAGCGGACTCTGCGGGCCGTCACCGCCTGCGCGGCGCGCGCCGTGCGGGAGGATGGCGCGCATGTGATCATCCCCGGCTGCACGGGCCTGGCCGGCTTTGCCCCGCTCATCGCGGCGGGGCTGGCCGCCGAGGGCTGTGAGGTGCCCGTGCTTGACCCCCCTTCGGTAGCCATCAAGCTGGCCGAGATGTTGGTAGCCTTGGGGCTGTCGCACAGCCGGCGGACCTACGCGCGGCCCGGCCCCAAGGCGCGCCGTTGGCCCGGGCAGGATGAGTGATGGAGCGACCGGCTGAGGCTACTGTGGCAGCTACCCCGACCTTGCGTGCGGGCCCGCAGCGTTTCCGTGAGCTGGGGCTCATGCTGCAGGCCTTCCGCCGCGACCCGCTGGCGATCGCCAGCCTGGTCATCATTGCCGTGTTCGTGCTTGGCGCCGTCTTTGCCCCGGTCCTCACGCCCTATCCGCGGCAGGGCCTGGGGGATCCGAACATCCTGGAAAAGTTCCGCCCGCCGAGCCTGGCCCATCCCCTGGGCACCGACAACCTCGGCCGCGATGTGCTGGCGCGCATCCTGTTCGGAGGGCGGACGTCGCTGAGCATTGGCTTCCTGGTGGTCCTGATCGCGGTCGCTATCGGGGCGCCGCTGGGGGCCATCGCCGGGTACTATGGCGGCTGGGTCGATGACGTCGTCATGCGCATCACCGATGTGTTCCTGGCCTTCCCGTCGCTGCTTCTGGCGATGGCCATTGCCGGCGCCCTGGGCGCGAGCTTTGTGCACGCCATGATCGCCATCGCCCTCACCTGGTGGCCGTGGTACACGCGCCTCGTGCGGGCCCAGACCGTCTCTCTGCGCGAGCGCTACTTTATCGAGGCGGCGCGCTCCATCGGTGTGCGTGGCCCGACCATCATCGTGCGGCATATACTGCCCAACGTCTTTACCCCGGTGCTCGTGCAGGCTACGATGGACCTGGGCTCGGCCATTCTCACCGGAGCGGCGATCAGCTTTATTGGGCTGGGCGTGCGGCCGCCAACGGCCGAGTGGGGGACGATGATCAGCACCGGCCGCATCTACTTTATCGAGCGGCCGTGGCTGGCCGGGTCGGCCGGCGCTGCCATCTTTTTGGTGACTCTGGCCTTCAACCTCCTCGGTGATGCGGTGCGCGATGCGGTCGACCCTCGAACACGGAGGGCTGCGGAGTGAGCGAGCCACTCCTCTCCGTCGAGGAACTGCAGGTCCGCTTCCAGACCTACGCCGGCCGGGTCCATGCCGTGAACGGCATGACCTTTGACGTCGGCCGGGGCGAGTTCTTTGGGCTCGTCGGCGAATCGGGCTGCGGCAAGTCGGTGACCGGCCTCGCCATCCTCGGGATGATCCCGCGCGGCGGTGCCGTCACCTCCGGCCGCATCCGTTTCCATGGAGAGGACCTGCTGACCAAGAGCGACGCCCAGATGCGTGCCATCCGCGGCCGGCACATTGCCATGATCTTTCAGGATCCGGCGGCGACGCTCAACCCGGTGTTCACCGTCGGCAGCCAGATCGTGCGCGTCATCCGCCAGCACACGTCCGTCAGCCCGGAAGAGGCGCGGCGCCGGGCCCTCGAGACCCTGGAGGCCGTGGCGCTTCCAGATCCCCCACGGATATTCCGGGCCTATCCGCACGAGCTCTCGGGCGGGATGCAGCAGCGGGTGATGATCGCCATGGCGCTCTCCTGCGGCGCCGAGCTCCTCATCGCCGATGAGCCGACGACGGCCCTCGACGTGACCATCCAGGCGCAGATTCTGACCCTCCTTGCCGAGATTCGGCGGCGGCAGGGGGTGTCGATCCTGCTCATCACGCACAATCTCGGGGTCGTTGCTGAGACCTGCGACCGGGTGGCCGTGGCCTACGCGGGGCGGGTTGTTGAGGTCGGCCGCGTGGATGATGTGCTCTACCGCCCCGTGCACCCCTACACGCAGGGTCTGCTTGCGGCGCTGCCGAGGGCGGGGCAGGCGAAGGAGTCGCTTCTCTCCATTCCCGGGAGCGTTCCGGATGGGCTGGCCCTTCCCTCAGGCTGTGCCTTTCACCCGCGCTGTGCCTCCATGGTGGAGGTGTGTCGCTCCAGTGAGCCTCCGCTTGCTACCCTGGGACCGGACGGCCATCGGGTCGCCTGCCATCTCTTTCGGAAGGAGGGAGCGGCATGAGTGCGATGGCGGCCCGTGGAGCCGGCCCTGAGCGCGGCAGCATGCCCCTCGCGCCTGCGGCGCCCCTGCTGGAAGTGAAGGGCCTGTCGGTGCACTTTGCCATCCGCGGGGGGATTGTGCCGTGGCGGCGGCGCTATGTGCGTGCGGTAGATGGGGTCGACCTCACCATCGGCCGGCGGGAGACCCTGGGCGTCGTGGGGGAGTCGGGCTGTGGGAAGACGACCCTGGGCCGGGCCATCCTGCGGCTCATCGAGCCGACCGGCGGGCAGGTGCTCCTCGAGGGGCAGGACATTCTCCGCCTCAGCGGCAGTGAGCTGCGGGCGATGCGGCGGCACATGCAGATTGTGTTCCAGAACCCCTACTCCTCCTTTGACCCGCGCTTCACGGTCCTGAACGCCGTGGCCGAGCCCCTGCGGACGCACACGCGCCTGCGGGGCGAGGCGCTCAGGGAGCGCGTGGTCGAGGTGCTGGAGCAGTGTGGCATGCCGGGGGACATGCTCTACCGCTACCCCCACGAGTTCAGCGGGGGGCAGCTGCAGCGCATCGCCATCGCCAGGGCTTTGGCGCTCAACCCCAAGCTCCTGGTCCTCGACGAGCCGACCTCGGCCCTCGACGTGTCGGTGCAGGCGCAGATTATCAACCTGCTGCAGCGGCTGCAGCGCGAGCTGGAGCTGACGTACCTTTTCATCTCGCATGATCTGAGCGTGGTGCAGCACACGAGCGACCGCATCGCCGTGATGTATCTGGGCAAGATCGTCGAGCTCAGTGAGACGGCGACGCTCTTCTCGGGCGGAGCGCGGCACCCCTATACGCGGGCGCTGCTCGCCTCGGCGCCGATGCTCGATCCCGAGCTGCGGCGCGAGCGCATTGTCCTGCAGGGCGGCGTGCCGGACCCGGCGAATCCGCCGCCGGGCTGTGCCTTCCATCCGCGGTGTCCGGAGGCGGAGGCGGCCTGCGCGCAGGCGGCTCCGCCGCTGATCGATACCGGCGGCGGTCACCTCGTGGCCTGTCATCGGATAGGGGGCTGAGGGACGCCCTCAGCCCCGGCCCCTGCTCCTGCAGCCGCCTGGGGAAGCGGGGCGCATCCACGCGCGCGCTGGCCGGCGGCGGTCGAGACGGTGACGGAGGCGCTCGCGGTCGAACCGAACCGGGTGCAGCCGATGCACCGCTACCGCGTCAGCGCCTGGTACCCCTACGCCGACGCCAGCGGACGCATCCACGACCCGAAGACCACCGTGGCGGTGGGCTTGACCGGTCTCACCCGCCTGCGCCGCAGCATTTGCCAGAGCGCAACCACCACAGTCAACCAACGGCTGCGGAGAAGAGCCGTGGTCAGTCCATACAGAAACAGGATCAACTTCAACGCCCGGTAGACGGTTCGGATCATGTCCTCATCACTCCCGGGATTAGGGTGCCTCCACAGCCCGCTCGTCAACCGTTCCGGCGTGCTGTAAATGTCTTCATTTCGGTGCGAGCTAACGCTTCCTCCACCAGCCGTGGGA
>JAIMBM010000204.1 GCA_023511475.1 Anaerolineae bacterium | reverse complement strand
CTTCAAAAAAGGAGGCCGCTTCGGCGCCCCCCCCCCCCCCCCCCCACCACCCCCCCGGGCCCCCCCCCCCCCCGGGGGGCCCGCCCGGGGCCGCCCAGGGGGAGGGGTCAGGGGCAAGAGCGTTGAAGGCCACGCTAGTGCGGGCTTCCGGGGTCTCCGTGAGACCGCTCGCCCGCCCGGGCAAGGCGCGCCAGGCTGAGCCCGCCGACTGCGGCCATAGTCAGGAGGGCGAAGAGCTTGTAGAGGCGTGACGGGAGCAGCAGGGCCAGCCCCCCAAGGAGGGCACAGACGGCGCAGTAGAGCAGCACGATCCGGGCCTGAGGCATGCCCTGGTCGAGGAGCCGAAAGTGGAGATGCCCGCGGTCTCCTGCAGCGGGGGACCGGCCGTGGCGGACGCGGTCCAGTATCTGCCAGGCGACGTCCACGATGGGGATGCCCAGAACCAGGAGGGCCGTGGCTGCTCGCGCTCCGCCGATCAGCGAGAGGCCCCCAACGGCAAAGCCCAGAAAGTAGGCCCCGGCGCTTCCCAGAAAGACCCTCGCGGGGGTCCAGTTGTGGGGCAGAAAGCCCAGCGTTGCGCCCAGCAGGGCCGCCGGCAGGAGCGCGACGCTCTGCTGACCGGTGCGAAGCATGTGCACAAAGAACACCAGAACGGCGATTGCCGAGACTGCCGTGGCCAGGCCGTCCAGGCCGTCCAGCCAGTTGATGGTGGTCGTCATGCCCGCCATCCACAGGAGTGTGAAGAGGATGATCAGGGGCAGCGGGAACACGACCTGCTCGTTGGTGAGGGGGTTGTTTACCCGCTCGATGAACACCCAGTAGCGAATGGCGATGGCCGAGGCCACCAGCACGATGGCTATCTGTGGTAGGGCCGAGAACTGGAGGCGGTCATCGAACAGCCCGCCGATAGTCACCGCCGTGCAGCCCAAGAGCAGGCCAGCAAGCCGGAAGGTATCGGCCGGCAGGCGAGGGTACGGCAGGGTGAGCAGGGTGGCGACCATAAACCCGCCAAAGATCGCCAGGCCGCCGAGGCGCGGGATGGCTCCCTGATGTCGGCGTCGGCCGCCGGCCACGTCGATCGTGCCGAGGCGGTGGCTCAGACGGATGGTGACGGGGACCAGCGCCCACGTGACGCCAAAGGCCACCGCGAAAACACCCGCGAATATGCTCCAGGTCGGGAGACCGAGCATGGCTCCTCCGCGTCAGCCCGTGCCGAACTGGCGATCACCCGCATCGCCGAGGCCGGGCACGATATAGCCCCTCGGGGGATCGGTGGGAAGCCTGGGCTCTGGCGTCAGATGGTCGTCGATGACGCCGATATGGATGTCGATGTCAGGATGGCGCTCCTGCAGGAGCTGAACCCCCTCCGGTGCGGCGATGATGCCAACGAACTTGATCCGTCTGGCTCCCCAGTGCTTGAGGATATCGGCCGCGGCTACTGCCGATCCGCCGGTCGCTAGCATGGGGTCGAGTATAAGGCAGACCTGCACCGTGGGGTTTACCGGCAGCTTGTTATAGTAGGCAACCGGCTGCAGGGTGTTGTGATCGCGGTAGAGGCCGATGTGCCAGACCTCCGCCGTAGGCATCATCTCCCAAATGCCCTCGACCATCCCCAGGCCTGCCCGCAGTATCGGGATGAGGCCGATCTTTTCGCTGAGCATGGCGCCATCGGCGCGCCCGAGCGGGGTGGTTACCTGTGTGGGCTCGAGGGCGAGGTCAGCGGTTGCCTCATAGGCGAGGAGAATCGAGAGCTCACGGATGAGTTCGCGGAACTTTTTAGGCTCGGTGTTGACGTCTCGCAGGAGGGTCAGCTTGTGCTGGATGAGCGGATGCTTTGAGACGACGACGCGGCCCATAGGTCTCCTTTCTGCCCCTGGCTGCCCCCCATGATAGAGCAAAGTCAGCACAAGCGCAAACGGCCATGGCCCGCCAGCCAATCTCCATATTGACTCCAATGCCGCTCCATGGTATAATCTGCATTGTACGGTGTCATAGGACAGCAATAGCCTTGACCGGCCCTCTCCGCGCAGAAAGCCAAACCCGTGGAGAACTTTCCTGCCTACAGCTTTATGAACGCAGAGCTCCAGCGGGTGTTCGATCTCGCCTTCCACAAGCAGATGACCGCCAAAGAGGCCCTCGACGAGGCCCAGGCCACAGTGGCCGAGGAGATCGCGAAAACCAGCTGATCTCGTCGAGGCCCGTCCGAGGTGCTGTGGAGCTGCCTCCGCCTCACGCGGGGGTAGCTCCCACTGCAAACCGGGGCAGACCCAGGCCGCATGGGGCGTCGAAGGCCTGCGGAGCGCCCAGGGCACCGGGCGCTCCCTGCTTGTTGACGGCTATATGCGCACGCTCGCTGCCCCGTCTCTCTCAGCCAGCTCTCGGCACAGGCCAACCACAAAAGGGGGATTGATTGCCATGCCTCAGACACACGCTCCGTCCTATCCGGCAGCCGGCAGCCAGGTCGATCTCGCACCCTTCGCCTGCCCGCGGTGGTGGTCCCCAGGCGAGGGGCGCGAGCTCAAGACCTGCGACATAAGCCGCAGCGCCGATGGCCTCCTCGCCCCGGCGCAGGACCCGGAAGCGGGGCTCTGGCAGCTCGGGCTGGAGTGGGAGGAGGCACGGGACGTCTGTCGGGTGAGCGTGCGCTTTGCCGGACCCGTTCCCGGCGACCTTGAGGTACAGTATTGGCGCCGTAACTGGCCCACGCCAGCGCCCGAACGACTCCCCGGCGCACGCCGCGGCTGGATCGGCCGCGATGACCCCTTCCATGGCACCTGGACGACCGCTCGCGGCGAGCGCACGGTCCTCGGCGATACCTTCACCCTGGCCTTCGACCCGCTCGACCTGCCCGAGTTGGGGCGAGACTTGCTGCCTCAGCTGGTCGCGGCGCAACACTACCGGGCCCGCTTCCGGCGCACGCTGAAGGTGCGCGTCGTGAGCAGGTCGCCCATGCCGCCAGTTGCAGAGCTGCATGCCTACTCGCCTGCGACCTGGCAGGAAGGGCAGGCCGACCTCTGGTTCGGCATCGGCGCCGAGGGCGAGGAGGATTGGAGCGGCTCCGCAGAGGCCTGGAGCGGGTACATCCTCGCGGTCGAGCCGTTGCGCTTTGGAGTGGGCGACGCCGTCAGCACCGATGGAAGCTGGTCCTGCCGGGCCGGTGCCATCCCAAAGGGTGTGCGCCTGCGCTTCCTGCACGCCGCGCACCGCCCCGATGCCGAGGACCGCACCGTCATCACCGTGAGGACACGATCCCGGACGTTTTCCTTCCTGGTTGCAGACCTCGCCGGAGGGCCGATCTACATTCCGGACTATCACGTCCTCGTCGTGCCTCCAGGCACCGCGCCGGACCTCGCGGCGCTCCGCGCCCGGACCGCCGCGGCCCCCCGGCCGATCTATGATCGCGTGGCCGAGGAGCCGGAGCAGTCGCTAGCGCGGGCCCAGGCCGAGATTCCACCGCTCGACGAGACGATCACCGAGCCCTTTGGCCGCTACCTGCCGCTCGGAGTCGAGGCTGGCCGGCAAGAGCTCGCCATCCGCTACAATGGCGAGGTGTTCGCCGATAAGCGCTGCCTCAAGCTCCTCGGGCGGGACGCTGCGCGCCTGCAGTGGCCGGGCGAGCAGCTTCGCCTGCGCTTTGGCACCGGCGACCCTCCCGACTTGCGTGAGCGCCGCGGCGCTACGAAGCAGTCCCTCCTCGAGGGATGGCTCCCCGTGGTAATCAGCGAGTGGCTGGACCGGGAGATCGAGTATCGGCAGACCGCCTTTGCCTGCCTGCTCGACGGGCCGCTCACCCCGCCCAACGAGCGTCGCGGGGACGAGGACGTGGTCGTGATGCTGCGCTTCAGCATCCGGAACGCAACCCATGGGCGCAAGCGGGCGCGCCTGTGGCTGGTGGTCGCGCCCCAGGAGGAACCCGTGTTGCGCGGGAACATGCTCCTCGCGCAGGGTCGCGTGGTCCCGGCGGAGCCTGTGGCACGCCAGTGGCGGGTCGACCCGTATCCGGAGCCCTGCCTGCGCTGCGCGGTGCATGCCGGCCGCGGCACGCTCTCGGTGGTGCCCTACGCTGAAGAGCCCGGTGCCAGCCATGCCGTGCCCTCGGCCCTGACCTATGACGTGGACCTCGACGGCTTTGCCTCGGACGTGCTCACGCTCGCCGTGCCCTTTGCCAGCCTGACACAGGAGGCCGAGTGGAGGCGCGTGGCCGGCCTCGACTATGAGGAAAAGCTCTCGGACGTCGTCGGGTACTGGCACCGCTACGTCGACGCCGGTGGCCAGATGCACCTGCCCGACGCGGTCCTCGACGACCTGCACCGGGCGGTGCGCACGCACGTTGCCATATCGGTCGACAAGGACCCGGCGACAGGCATGATCGTCGTACCGGCAGCGACCTGGGTCTACGGCGCCTGTGGCAACGAGGCCTGCTGGCAGATCACCATGCTGGACCAAGCCGGTCATCACGACCGGGCCGAGAGCTATCTCGAGACCTTCCTGCGCACGCAGGGGGTCAAGGCGCTGGACGGCAACTTTTCCTCGGCAGAGGGGGCCCTCAACGCCATGGACCTGGATGCCGGCGCCCCCCTGACAGGACACTTTTCCTACAACCTGGACCACGGCTACATCATGGAGTGCCTGGCCGCCCACTACCGGTACACCGGCGACCGGGCCTGGCTTGAGCGCGTGGCCCCAAGGCTGGTTGCGGCCTGCGAGTTTGTGATCCGCGAGCGACAGGCTACGATGGTCACAGGACCCGATGGGGCACCCGGACCGGTGTGGGGGCTCCTGCCCGCCGGTCACCTCGAAGACAACCCCGAGTGGCGGCACTGGTTTGCGGTGAACGCCCACGCCTGTGGCGGCATGGTCGCCATCGCCCAAGTCCTTGCCGAGATCGGGCACCCCGAGGCGCCGCGGCTGGCCCGGGAGGCCGCCAGCTACCGGGAGGACATCCGCCGAGCCGCGCGACGGGCCATGGAGGAGGCCCCGGTCGTGCGACTGCTGGACGGCACCTATGTGCCCCATGTGCCGACCCGCACCGGCCTGCGCGGGCGCGAGTGGGGCTGGTTCCGCGAGGCGGCGTACGGGGCCCTGCACCTCGTGGATGGCGGAGTCTTCGAGCCCCATGAGCCTGAGGTCACCTGGCTGCTCAAGGACCTGGAGGATAACCTCTTTGTGTCCCGTGAGTGGGGTCGCCCTGTGGACCTGGAGCGCTTCTGGTTCAGTCAGGGGGGTGTGACGATCCAGGCCAACCTGATGGACCTCGCGCTCGACTATCTTCGGCGCGGGCAGCCGGAGCACGCCATTCGTGCACTCTTTAACAACTTTGGCCAGCAGCTCTATCCGGACGTGCGCGCCTTCACCGAGCACCCGGTCGTCGAGCTAGGGCACGGCGTCGGCCCCTTCTACAAGACGCCAGACGAATCCAAGTCGCTGATCTGGCTGCGGTCGTGTCTCCTCTGGGAGGAAGGCGACACACTACACCTTGCCCCGGCCGCGCCGCGCGCCTGGTTCGCGCCGGGCCAGAGCTGGGGCCTGGAGCGCATGGCGACCTGGTTCGGACCCATTACCTACCGGGTCGAGGCGGAGCAGAGTGCCGTCACGGTGCGGGTGGAAGCTCCCACGCGACGCCAGCCCGCCGGGCTCGTGCTCCATCTGCGCAGGCCCGGGCGCCAGCCCATGCGTGCCGCCACCGTGAACGGCAAGGCCGTGCCCTTCGATGCACCCAAGGAGCAAGTCCGCATACCCACACCCTCGGGCGCGCTCGATGTCAGGCTAGAGTACTGAGCGCACAAGCACGACTCATGCCGGGTGTGACCCAATGTGGTGCCCATCTGGGACTGTCCAGAATGGCATCCTGGCGGTCGCGGCTGCCACTGTGGTGCTGCCCCCACGTCCCTCGACTTTGGCCTCTTCGGGGCGTACCCCTCGATGTCGCGCAGAGGCCGCTGGGATGGCGCTGGACGCGCCTGTGCGCGAGCCCCCTCCCCCTTGCCCGTCCCCTTCAGGGGCGGACAGGCTCCGCCCCCTGTGCAGGCGTAAGGACCTTCCATCTTCAGACCCCCACCCCTAACCCCGCC
>JAIMBM010000203.1 GCA_023511475.1 Anaerolineae bacterium | reverse complement strand
CGCCTCCCACAGGGAGTGTTGTGGATTGCGTCGCCCCTGCATGGTGAACCTCCTGAGAACGTGCGGCTACCTGCCCGCCACAACACCGCACGTGACCCAGGGATTCGATCGATGCGTCAACTAACAGACACTTTTTTCAGTGGACTCCTAGGCAAGCGTGAGCGGCCACGGCAACAGTGCGTGGGCAGCCCTCGCTCCCCGCAGGCGTCTGCAGAGTGTGGGGCTGCGCCGCCCTTTGCGCTCCCGTGCAAGCATAGTAGAATGAAGGCGCAAATCGGAGTAGCGTGTGGCGGGGGGTGCTATGGACGAGAGGCCGGTCGTCTCCATCGTGCGGTGCGAGGACTATGACGTTGAGCGCGTCGAGGCTGCGGTGCGGCGCAGCGTGGACCTGCTCGGGGGGCTCGGGCGGTTCGTGCGTCCAGGCCAGAGGGTGCTCGTCAAGCCGAACCTGCTGCGGCCGTCGCCGCCGGAGGCAGCGGCGACGACGCATCCGGCGGTGGTGCGGGCTGCCGTGCGGCTGGTGCAGGAGGCGGGGGCGACCGCAGTCATCGCGGACGCTCCGGGGGGTGGGCTGACGACGTCGCTCTTGAAGCGGGTCTACCGGCGGACCGGCATGATCGACGTCGCCGAGGAGACCGGCGCGGAGCTGAGCTATGACGTGCGCGGGGTGCAGGTGCCCAACCCCAATGGTGCGCTGCTCAAGTTGATCGATGTGATGGCTGCCGTAACCGAGGCCGACGCCGTGATCAACCTCCCCAAGCTCAAGACCCACAACCTCACGCGGCTGACCGGGGCGGTGAAGAACCTCTTCGGCGTCGTGCCCGGGGTGCTGAAAGCCGCATACCATGCCCGATTGCCAAAGGCACTGGACTTTTCCTCAGGGCTGGTGGATATCATGCTCTGCATCCGGCCGGTGCTCTCCATCATGGATGGCATCGTGGCCATGGACGGCAACGGCCCTTCAGGCGGCGACCCCTTCCCGGGCAAGGTGGTTCTGGCGAGCGCCGACCCGGTCGCGGAGGACGTGGTCGCTATGTCCCTGGCGGGCTGGGAGCCGCTCTCGAGCCCGCCGCTGCAGGTGGCAGCGGAGCGGGGCCTGACAAGCGGCCGGCTGGAGGATATCGAGTTGCGTGGCGACCCCCTCGAGGGGCTGCTGTTTCAGGGCTTCAGGGCGGGGACGGCAGCGCAGGTCGATCCGGGCCTCGTGCCGCGGTGGCTGCGGCGTCACGTGATGCCGCTGCTCGCCGTGCGCCCCGCTGATGGCGTGCCGGTGGCGGAGGGTGAGGTCCCGGCCGCCGCCTATGATGTCGGGACGCTCCCCGGGCCCCTGCGGCGGTGGGCGATGGGGCAGATGCTGGTCTCCCCGCAGGCGGGCAGCCGTTGCACCGGCTGTGGGTACTGTGCAAAGCATTGTCCGGTGCAGGCGATCACCGTGGTGGACGGCCGCGCGGCAATGGACCTCGATCGCTGCATCCGCTGCTACTGCTGCCACGAGCTGTGCCCCGAGCTGGCGGTGGAGTTGCGCCGGCCTTGGCTGGGGCGGCTCCTCTTCGGCGGGTAGTGGGTGGCACGCTTTTTGCTGCACTAGCCCTTGTGGTAGTTTGCCAGCGATTACCTCTTGGCCCGGGTCGCGGCCGGGGATGGGAAGCCCTGGCCGGCACCGGGCCGCATACCGCAGGCGGGCTGTGAGGCCTGCCTGCGCCAAGCGCCGGGCGGCAGAGGCAGGCTGCGGGCTGGCCGGGTGGATCGATCCCCGGTGGCCCGAGACGGCCGCGCGCTGCCCCGGCTCACACAGCCTATCCTGGAGGGTTGCAGGAGGGCGCCCTCAGGGAAGCACGGCCAGGGCGATCCGGGGCGGACTACGGGATGAAGCCCCGCCGCAAGACCCAAGCGAAAGGCCGTGCTCCCGGTTGGGCCGCTGGGCCGGAGTTGCTCCGGATAGGTGCGCCTGCCCTCGGTTGCCATGCCTGGGTCAACTGCAGGGCGATGATCCCCCTCGATGCGCGCAGCCCTGGATGGCTGTTGTCGTCGTCCGGTGGGATGGCGGGCGGTCGCGGGGAGGGGAAGGGAGCTGGTGCCAGGGCTCTGATCTCGTCGGCGGTGCCAACACACTCATCCGCGGGTGCGACCAGCGGAGAGAGGAGCGCGAGGGGATTGGGGCGTCGTTGCCGCGGGACCCTGTTTGTCCTGTGCCTGACGGTGCTGGTGATCGGCGGTGCCCGTGGGCAGGGAGCTCCCGCGGGAGGGGACGCTGTCCCGGTGCAGAGTTACCTGTCGGCAGCGGTGGTTGAGGCGCGGCCGGAAGAGCTGGCGGGCACGGAGGTGACGCTGCTGGGGCCGTGGACGGGCCCCGATCTGGACAGCTTCTGGGCGGTTGTGGAGCCTTTCTGCCGGCAGTATGACGTGCGGATCACGTTCGAGTCGACCCCCGATGTGTCGAGCGTGCTCATCGCGCGCATTGCGGCGGGCGCGGCGCCGGACCTCGCGGTGACTCCCAGCCTTGGGCTGGTCAGAAAGCTGGCGGGTGAGGGGCGTTTGGCCGGGCTGAGCGGGTTGCTCGGAGCCTCGCTGGCACGGGGCCGGTTTCCGGAGGGGTGGCTGGAGGCGGCGAGCGTCGGAGGTGAGCTTTTCGGGCTTCCCTACCGGGTGTCCAACGAGAGCATCGTCTGGTACAACGCCGAGGAGTTCCGCAGGCGCAAATGGACTATCCCCCTGACATGGAAAGAGATGATCGCTCTGAGCGGGGCGATCGCCGACAGCGGTCTCAGCCCATGGGCGCTGGCCCTGGATGGGAGCGCGGCTCGCGGGGAGGCAGGCACAGACTGGATAGAGAACATCCTGTTGAGGGCGAGCGGGGCAGAGACCTACGATCGCTGGGTGCGCCACGCGATCCCGTGGACGGATCCCGCGGTGCGCGACGCATTCGAGCGATGGGCGGAGATCGTGGGGCGCCCAAGGTGTGTGAGCGGCGGGGTGCGCCGAGCCCTGGAGATGGACGGGGAAGAGGCCATGGGACTGCTCTACGGTGCCGTTCCGGAGGCCTACCTGCACCTGCAGGGGTCGGCCGTGGTGCCGCGGGTGGCGAAGCGGGCGCCGCTGCAGGGGCCGGGGCGGGAGTGTGACTTTTTCCCGATGCCGCCGTTTGGGGAGGGGGAGGGTCCTGCGGTGGTGGCCGATGTGGAGGCGCTGGCCCTGTTGCGGGCCACGCCGCAGTCGGTGGCCCTGCTGAGGCACCTTGCGAGCGTCGAGGCCCAGGTAGTGTGGATGCGGCGAGGTGGGTTCATCCCTGCCGGGTGTGGCATCGGGCTGAAGGAGTATGCGGATCCGCTGAGCCGGCGCGCGGCCCGGCAGCTCGCGGAGGCGGCGGTGGTGCGACTGGATGCGTCGTGCCAGATGCCGCCAGCCGTGGCTGAGGCGTTCCGCGAGGGAGTATGCGAGTACGTGGAGAATCCGGCGCGGCTCGGGGCCATCCTTGCCGCAGTGGAGCGCGTGGCGCAGAGGGCGTACCGGGAGGCTGGAGAGGATGGCCGCGCCCTTGCGTGGTGAGCGTGGCGGGGTGTGGCCCAGGGCGGCCGGAGGAGTATGGCGCAGCGCCCGGAGAGCTGGTTACGCGGGCGCCCGTGGTGGCGCCCCGTAGAGGGGACACCGGAGGGCACCTACGGTGCAGACGCTGGAAGCGTCTCGTAGGTTGAACACAGCACACACAGCTCTGCCTGGGAAGGAGGCAACCTGCTGAGGGAGCGGGTTGCCTCCTGCTATCAGTGAGCACCGGGTGGCAGTGGGCTGATCGGTTCCAGCCTCGCCCGAGCCAGTGCTTCAGTCTGGCGCAGGCAGGATCGCGGCGCAGAGGGGGAAAGATGGGACGACTCGGGCTCTACATAACAGGGGACGGGTCCGCGTGGAACCTGCCCGCGGAAGGGGGGCAAGGTGCGCGCGGCCCCATCGTCAGGAGGGAGGACTGGGGCAGCCGCTGGACGAGGGAGAGGTCGGTAAACATAACCGAGGTGAGCGGTGCAACGTTGCAGCAGCGTGGTCAGGCCAAGGCCGGACTGCTATCCACGAGCAGCGACGCGCCATGGATGCCATCCGAGGCAGTCGAGGCCAGGTAAACGAGGGCGCCCGGGAGGCTATCTGCCGTGCCAGGGCGCCCGGCGGTGACGGGCTCGACGGGCGCGGTGGCCTGTGGTTCGATGGCCATCGCGGCGTTCGCGCCGGGAGGGCCCAGGATGATGCAGCTGACGTTGATGCCGAGGGGCGCCCACTCGTTAGCGAGGAGGTGCGTGAGTGCCACCAGGGCGTTGTTGCAGGTAGCATAGGCGATGCTGGCCCGGCGCGGCGGAGCCGGCTGGAGCGGAGCCACGTTGATAATCTTGCCGCGACCCTGCTTGCGGAAGTAGGTGGCGGCCGCCTGGCAGAGGAAGAAGGACGCGCGGAGGTTGACGCGTAGGGCGTGGTCCCACTCCTCCTCAGTGCAATCGAGGGCTGGCACGGCGTCCGCGGTGGCGGCACAGTTCACGAGGATGTCGAGGCGTCCGAGCTGAATCCCGACCTGCTGGATGGCGCCCTGGAGCTGTGGGACGGTCGCTCTCGAGAGGTCGAGCTGCAGGCCCATGCAGCGACGTCGGAGGGCCGCGATGGCCTTGCGGGTCTCGTCGATGCCGGTGGTGTAGAGGAGCGCCGTGTCGGCGCCAGCCTCGGCAAGGGCGGTCGCAGCGGCATGGGCGAGGGGGGTTCCTCCGCCGGTGACGAGGGCAACCTGTCCATCCAACCTGATGAGGTCTGGGGTCATGGCACCTGCTCCTCACGCGCTAGGTACAACGGGGCGGCTCCCCACGGCCCGGAACCTGCCGGGGCGGTGTGTGCAGGACGGCGGCGGCGCGAGTCGGGGTTCGGGATGGTCTGTGCCGACACCGACGGGCGCAGCCTGCGCCGATTCTGCATTCTCCATTCTACAGGGTTTGCGTACAGTGTCAAGAGCGGGGAGGCGGTTGCGCCGGGGGGCACGGTTCTTGCTGGCTGCGGGTCGGTACCCGTGTGCAGCGCATCCCAGACACGGGGCAGGGAGGTTTGCCTGTGCAGAAACGGATGGTGACCGATCCGGTCTGTGGCCTCGAGGTCGATCCGCGCGAGGCGCCGTACACCTCGACCTACCAGGGTCACACCTACTACTTTACGGACCCAGACTGCAAGCGGATGTTTGACGAGGACCCGGAGGCCTACGTGGGCGAGCAGATGCCCGGAGTCGTCGGCTCGAGCGAAGGCGAGGGGACGCGCGGAGGCGGCAGCCGACGCGGATAGGCGGCCTCCGGGCGCGCACCCTGGAGATGAGGAGGGGAGACGCGTGGCGAGGGCGTCTCCCCTTTCTCGTAGACGCGCGGGCACGGTTTTTGCCAGGCGGGGGCGAGTGAGGCTACCTGGTGCGGTGGGGCGGGCCGGATTGGGGGGCGGTGGCGGGGGGGGGCGACAGACGCCCCGAGACAGAGCTACAGAGTCTGGAGGTGTGTGATGCGACGAAGGACCGTGATCGATCCGGTCTGCGGAGTGGAGGTGGTGCCCGAGGAGACCAAGTACAAGTCGGTCTACGAGGGGCAGACGTACTATTTCAGCAGCGCCGAGTGCAAGCGTGCCTTCGACGAGGATCCGGACCTGTACGTTGAGGACATGGCCGAGTTTGCCGGGGAAGAGGAAGAGGAGGAAGAGCCCTTCGGCATGTAGGGCGGATACGGAGGGGAGGGGCGTGTGCTCCTCCCCCCTCCCGAGGTCGGCTCCGGCTGCGGCTGTGGCGGCGTCGGCCAAGGCAGGACCCTCACCCCTGGGGCGCTCCGCGCGTTGGCCTCTGTGCAGGGTGGGGTCAGGCCCCCTGGGGCCACTCGCCGCGCACGGCCCGCGGAGTGGGGGTAGGAGGGGGTGTCCGCGGACGGCGAGGCCGCCTTCCAGGACGGACTTGTTTCGTCTCTCTTGCCCCCGCCGCGGCGGCGGGGGCGGGGAATCCTAAGAAGGGGGGTGTGGCCCGGGGGGGCAACCCCCCCCCGCCCCCCCCCCAAAAGGGAAAAAAACCCCCAACACCCCCCCCCCACCCGCGGGGGGGGGGGGGGGGGGGGGGGGGGGG
>JAIMBM010000202.1 GCA_023511475.1 Anaerolineae bacterium | reverse complement strand
GGGTGCCAGTCTGAACAGTTACAGATTGACATCCTTTTTCCCATCACACTATAATGTGATCTCGTCGCCGCGAGAGCCGCGCAACCAGGAGATGAGGATGCCGTACCGCCCTACGATTGGCATGGAGGTTCATGCGCAACTGCTCACCCGCTCCAAGATGTTCTGCGGGTGCTCCGCTGATTACTGGGCTGCCCCGCCGAACAGCCAGGTCTGCCCCGTAGACCTTGGCCTGCCGGGTGCCCTGCCGGTGATCAATGCCCGGGCGGTCGAGGCCACCGTGCTTACGGGCCTGGCCCTCAACTGCGAGATCGCCTCGGTGACCCGCTTCGACCGCAAGAACTATCCCTACCCCGACCTGCCCAAAGGCTATCAGATCTCCCAGTACGAGCTGCCGCTGTGCCGCAACGGCTGGCTGGAGATCGAGGTCGACGGTGAGCGCAGGCGGATCCGCATCCGCCGCGTGCACCTCGAGGAGGATACCGCCAAGCTGACCCATGTCGAGGGATGCAGCCTGCTCGACTTTAACCGGGCTGGCGTGCCGCTCATGGAGATCGTCAGCGAGCCGGACATGCACTCCGTGGACGAGGTGCGCGAGTACGTAACCCAACTGCGCTCCGTCCTCCGGTATCTGGGGGTCAACTCGGGGGATATGGAGAAGGGTGCCATGCGCTTCGAAGTCAACGTGTCCGTTGCCCGGGACGGAGAGCGCGGCACCAAAGTGGAGATCAAGAACCTCAACTCCTTCCGGGCCGTGACCCGCAGCCTCGAGTATGAGATTGCCCGGCAGACCCGCATACTCGAGCGGGGCGGCCACGTTGAGCAGGTCACCATGGGCTGGGACGAGGACCGCGAGCTGACCTTCGAGCAGCGCAGCAAGGAGGAGGCACCGGACTATCGCTACTTCCCGGACCCCGATCTCCCGCCTCTCACTCTGGACCCCGCCTGGGTCGATGGCCTCAGGGCGCGGCTTCCGGAGCTGCCCCGGGCGAAGGCTGAGCGCTATCAGCGCGAGTACGGCCTTTCGGCCTATGATGCGGGAGTGCTGACCGCCGAGCGGGCGGTGGCAGAGTACTTTGAGGCAGCGGTGGCCGCCGCGCCAGCGGGCGTCGACGCCAAGATGATCTCCAACTGGCTCACCGGGGAGCTTTTCCGGCTTATGCGGGCGCGGGAGCGCAGCATCGAGCAGGTGCCAATCACCCCGCGAGACCTTGTGGCGCTCCTCGAGATGGTGGCGGCAGGCCGTCTGACGGGAGCGAGCGGCAAAGAGGTCCTCGATGAGATGTTCGTGACTGGCAGACCGCCGGCGGAAGTGGTGGCCGCGCGCGGCCTCGCCCAAATCTCGGACGAGGCAGCGCTCCGCCCCGTTGTTGAAAAGGTGCTGGAGGAGAACCCCGGCCCTCTGGCGGAGCTCCTGGCGGGCAAGGAGCCGGTGCTGCGTTTTCTCATGGGGCAGGTCATGCGGGCAACCCGGGGCCAGGCGAATCCGCAACTCGCGCAGAGGCTGCTGCGGGAGGCTGCTGAGAAGCGTCGCACGGCCAGCTGACTCCTGGGACCCGGCCACTTTTGGCCTCGCTCAAAGGCCGGCGTATAATCGAAGAGAGGCCTCGAACCCGGGCAGGCCTCGCGTCGATCTTGGGTACGGCTGGTCGCGAACCGGTCGCGGCCACGGTGGACCGTCTCCAGCGTGGCAGACGCAACAAGGAGAGTTGACCCATGGACAAGAACGGCCGATCCCCCTACGAGATTGCCATCGCCCAGTTCGACAAAGCTGCCGCGCATCTCGACCTCAAAGCCGGGATACGCGAGATGCTACGGCACTGCAAGCGCGAGCTGATCGTCCATTTCCCGGTCAAGATGGACGACGGGTCGGTCCGGATCTTTACCGGATACCGTGTGCACCACTCGACCGTCCGCGGTCCCTCGAAGGGTGGTATCCGCTTCCACCCCGACGTCACGCTCGACGAAGTGCGCGCCCTCGCCATGTGGATGACATGGAAGTGTGCGGTGGTCGGCATTCCCTTCGGAGGGGCCAAGGGTGGAGTGGTCTGCGACCCGAAGCAGATGTCAGAGAACGAGCTCGAGAACCTCACCCGCCGCTACGCAACCGAGATTGCCATCCTCATGAGCCCTGAAGGGGACATCCCGGCGCCCGATGTCAACACCAACCCCAGGATCATGGCCTGGATCATGGACACCTACTCCATGCACCGTGGCTACTCGACACCGGCGGTGGTGACCGGCAAGCCGGTGGAGATCGGGGGCTCGCTCGGGAGGTCGGAGGCCACGGGCCGCGGCGTGATGTTTACGACCCGCGAAGCACTCAAGGTCAAAAGCATCCCTCTGGACGGTGCGACGGTCGCCGTGCAAGGCTTTGGCAACGTGGGCGCCGTGGCCGCCTACCTGCTCCAGGACAAGGGGTGCAAGATCGTCGCCGTGTCGGACAGCCAGGGCGGCATCTACAACCCCAAGGGGTTGGATGCACGTGACGTGATGCGCTTCAAGGCCGAGAACCGCACAGTCGTCGGCTACCCCGGTACGGACAGGCTGACGAACGAAGAGCTTCTGGAGCTCGAGTGCGATGTGCTCGTGCCCTGCGCTCTGGAGAACGTCATCACCGCCCAGAACGCGCCGAGGATCAAGGCCAGGGTGATCGCTGAGGGGGCCAACGGGCCAACAACGCCCGAGGCCGACGAGATCCTCTACGATCGCGGCATCTTTGTGGTGCCGGACGTCCTGGCCAACGCCGGGGGTGTTACAGTCTCCTATTTTGAGTGGGTGCAGGGCCTGCAGTTCTTCTTCTGGAGCGAGCGCGAGATCAACCTGCAGCTCCGAGAGATCATGGTGCGCAGCTTCAATGATGTGCTCCGCATCAGTGAGGAGAGAAAGGTGGACATGCGGGTAGCCGCGTACATCCTTGCCATCCGCCGGGTGGCCGAGGCGACGATGATACGTGGCATCTACCCGTGAGACTCCACGCTGCGACTTGCTCTCCGAAGGCCTGGCCTACCGAACGGGGCCAGGCCTTCTGGTTCGACAAGCCCGGTGATTGCCAGGCCCGCCCTTCCGTGGTATTATCCCCGCGCACCAACCCAAAAGGGGGTAACCTCATGCGCACACCCAACATCGCTGCCAACTGGAAGATGCACAAGACGGTGGCCGAGGCTCGTACACTGGTCCAGGCCATGGTGGGGGACCTGCAGGGTCTGCAGGAGGTCGAGTGTGTCCTCTGCCCGCCGTTCACGGCCCTCCAGGCTGTCGCCGAGCTGGTCCGCGGCACCGGCATCGCGGTCGGTGCGCAGGATATGTACTGGGAGGAGCAGGGCGCCTTCACCGGCGAGATCTCGCCGCTGATGGTCAAAGAGCTCGGCCAGTACGTGATCATCGGCCACTCCGAGCGGCGCCAGTACTTTGGCGAGACTGATGAAACGGTCAACCGCAAGGTTCACGCTGCGCTCGCCCACGGGCTCATCCCGATCGTGGCCGTAGGTGAGAATCTGGCGCAGAACGAGGCGGGGGAGACGGAGGCGTTTGTCTCGGGCCAGGTGCGGCGGGGCCTTGCGGGGCTCTCGCCCGAGCAGGCCCGCCGCATCATCGTGGCTTACGAGCCGATCTGGGCCATTGGCACCGGCAGGCCGGCAACGGGCACGGATGCCAACCGCATCATCGGCGGAGTTGTGCGGGCCACGCTCGGCGAGATGTTCGGGCGCGACGTGGCCGAGGAGATCCGCATTCAGTACGGAGGCTCCGTAAAGCCGGATAACATCGCCGAGTTCGTATCCCAGCCAGAGATCGATGGTGCGCTCGTCGGCGGCGCCAGCCTCAAGGCGGCGGATTTCGTAGCCATCGTGCGGACCACCGCCGAGGTCAAGGGCGGGAGCCGGTGATTCGGAGCCGCAGGCACCCCGCGCCTGGCGGCGGGACGGACTCCTGTGCCGCACGGGGTGCTCCGCTGATGGCGTATTGCCCCGTCAGGTGATTACGTGCCCGCATACTGGACGATTGTGCTCTGGACGGCGGCGGCCGCAGTGGCCATGTGGCTGCTACAGGAGCAACTGCACCGCCACATTCAGGGGCTCGTGCTCCTGCTGACAGGCGACGAGCGCGCCGTCGCCGTCGTGCACTTTTTGCTGCTTCTGCCCGGGATAGTGGCCCATGAGCTCAGCCACTGGCTGGCGGCCAGGCTTCTGGGCGTGCGGTGCGGACCCATCTCACTGGGACCGCAACGCAAGAGGGGCCAGCAGGTCCGTTTCGGGTCGGTGCAGATCGGGCGCACGGATGCGGTCCGCGAGAGCCTGATCGGGTTGGCGCCGCTGGTCGTCGGGACGGGTCTGGTGCTGGTGCTGGCGCGGTGGGGGTTTGGGCTGCTCCCGACGGCGGAGTTGAGGCCCGCACTGTGGCCCGCGAGGCTTCTTCGCTGCCTGGACGCGCGCGATGCCTGGCTGTGGGTGTACCTGATCTTTGCCGTGGCCAACGCCATGTTGCCCAGCGCCTCCGACCGCCGGGCGTGGCGCACCTTCGGCCTGTACCTGGCTCTGGTGCTGGCGGTAACCTATGCGCTGATCGGCATCCCGCAGGGGAGTGAGACATGGCTCGCCTGGGGAGCCCGCCTGCTCGGCTACCTGGCTGCCGCTTTTTCGCTTACCGCGACCATTGACCTCGCAGCGCTGGTGTTCATTTTGCTGATGGAGCGGCTGGTCGGGCTTCTGACCGGCCGGCGTGTGGAGTACCGCGCCTGAGCTCGCCCTGCCACTGTAGCCCCTGCCTCCTGACCTACCCCCATCTTCCCGTCAGCCGTTGGCACGCAGGTTGCTAACATCGCGTACCAAGGGCCAGAAAGCAAGGGAGGCAGTGCAGGTATGAGCAGCGAGGAACCCCGTGTGGTTGTCCAACCGCCTGTGTCAGCAGGCAACTGTCTTTGCCCCATGTGTACCTATGGGTTGCAGCGCCCGAAGGAGGTGCGGGCCGAGAGGCTGCTGCAGTCGATGCTGGCGCCGGAAGAGTACAGCCAGCTACACTCCCTGACGGGCCTGCGGATTCCCTCGCGCCTTGTGCCCGGAATGTCCTACGTCATCCAGGCCGTAGGCCGGTGTATGCTGGCCGACAAGGATGGGAACCTCTTCGGACACCTGTGCCTTGTGCCGGTCGGCGATGTGCCGCTCGCGGATCACGTCCTCGGGCTGATCCTGCTCGCCCGACACGATGAGGAGAGGCTGCTGGCGAGTGGCAACATCTTTGGCCCGCCGACGGAGTTGCTCATCCGGGTGCGCCAGACGCGCGAGCGGCTCCCCGCCAACGCCCGGGGCCGTGCTGCCCAGGCGCCGATGGGAGCCGCTCTGCGGCGGATGCTGGCTTCTACCGGCCAGTGGCTTGCGCGCATCGGCCGGCGACTGCGGGGGCAGGGCTGACCCCCCGCGCCACTCCCGGGGACGTCGCAGCCGCCTCCGCAAGAGAGCGGCTGCAAATTCCCGGCGCGGTGTGTCGATGCCCCGGGCTCTGCCCCAACCGGTGCGGCAGGCTCACCCTCCGGCCATCGGGTGGAGGATGTAGGCCAGCTTGTGCTTCTCAGAGAGCTGATTCGCGTCGGTCAGGGGCGTGCCAACGTCGCTTGAGCCGTCCACGACGATGACCGCCCGGCCATCGAGAATGGCCCGGGCCACTTCCATCCGGGCCTCGTCCAGGGCCACCTCCTTCTCGGTGTGGCCGCTTGCATCCAGCAACAGAAGCTTCACGCTACCGTCTCCTGCTGTGAAGGTGTGGGCTCGTCAGCACAGTAGCAACAATCATGCCAGAGGGTGCGGTGGGCGCAGGCGTGCGCGGGGCTCGCCGCTTGCGAGCGGCCCCGCGCAGCGCCGTGCCGCGGCCGCTGCTCGCAGCCCAACCCCGCTTCTGTAAGGTTCTCCGCGCCCGCGACGCGGGGGCGGAGAACCCAGGAGCGGCTCGCCTCTGGTCTTTCGGAGCGCGTACCCTTATGTCGTGCACAACCCACTGGCATGATGCCCGGCGACCTCGTATCGGGGCAGCCCCCTCCCCCTGGCGTTCAGGGGCGGACAGGGGGCAAGAATCTTTAACAATTGCGCGTGTTTTTGCAGCGTTAAGAGAATTGTGGCATG
>JAIMBM010000201.1 GCA_023511475.1 Anaerolineae bacterium | reverse complement strand
GGTTAGGGGTGGGGGCGTTACCACGCGTAGGGTGGAACACGACCGCTAGGGAGCGAGAGAGCCAGTGGTCAGGGACCAGGACCGGAAAAGGCCAAACTCCAGGCGCGGGAAGGGGGCGACCGCACGCAGCCCACGCCATACCGGGCCCTCCGGGGTGCGTGAAGCCGCAGCGCGGCTTCACGCGAAGAACTGCGGCAGATACTCGCGGTGCGTCTCCAGAATACAGTCGAGGACGGCCTCGGCCTCACGCTCGGTCTTGACCGTCTCCCCGGCGACGAGGGCCTGCAACGCCAGCTTGCGGTCGGCGCGCAGGGCCGCCTCCACGGTGAGCTCCTGCACCCCGATGATGCGCTGGAGGATGGCCGTGATCCCCGGCGGGAGGTCGCCGAAGCACAGCGGCTGGAAGCCGCTGCCGTCGATGAGCGTAGTGGCCTCGAGCACCGCTCCGCGCGGGAGGTTGCTGGCCTGCCCGACATTCGGCAGGTTCACCGTGCGAAAGATGCGCGCCTCGCCCATGCTGGCGTTGAGCACGTCGATGAAGAGGTCTTCATCCTTGAACAGCTCGCCGACGGTCTGGTCTTTGGTCTTGACGATGGGAGCACGTCCGTAGGCCTGGTCCTCCATCTCCTGGAAGACGCGATCAAAGCCGGCGGCATATTCCTCGAACGAGTGCCCGGCATCGATGCCAAAGGTCCTGCCATAGTAGGCGCCCTGGCCCTGCCAGCCCGGCACGAACTCGCAGATGTGCCCATCGCCGACGCAGGGGAAGGCATCGAACAGCCGGAAGAGCTCCCAGGTATAGGGCTGGCGGGTGACCTCGGGGGAGTCGGCCTTTTCCTTCATCTTCTGGCGCACGAGTGGCCAGGCGTCCTTGCCCTGATAGCGGAACTCGGTGATCCAGGTAAAGTGGTTCACGCCGATGGCTCGGCAGCTCACCTCTTCCCACGGCACGTCGATAAAGCGGGCCAAAAAGTGCTCGTACCAGGTGACCCCGTAGCACAGCCCCGCAATCCGCACCGAGGTCGTTTTGGCTACGGCACGGCAGTTCACCGTCATGGGGTTGGTAAAGTTGATGAACAGAGCGTTCGGGCAGAGGCGCTCGACGTCCTTTGCTACTTCCACCATCACGGGAATGGTGCGCAGCGCCCGGGACACGCCGCCGGCTCCGTAGGTGTCGCCGGTGGACTGGTAGATGTTGAACTGCCGGAAGATGATGACATCCTTCTCCCAGGCACGGCGCCCGCCGACGCCGATGGTCGATACGACCGCGTCCGCCCCGGGGAGCACCTCGCGCCGGTCCAGGGAGCTGCGGATCGTCACCGGCGCCCCGTACGCCTCGACCAGCCTCTGCGAGAGCAGCGTGGCGATCTCCAGGCACTTGGGGTCAATGTCGACCAGGCGCACCTCCCACTCGCCCCCTTTGGCGATCAGGCTCTCGACGATGCCACGGGTAAAGTAGGTACTGCCGACACCGAGCAAAACGATGGTCTTTTTCATGGTCCGGTCCTCTCAACGCATCATGGCCCGGGAGCGCAGCTACTCCCAGGCATAGCCCTCATAGTCGGCCATGGCGCGGCCGATGGTGTTGAACGTCTTGGCGAACTCGCTGGCCGGATAGTCCTCCGTGCAGCCGATCACCAGACGCCCTCCGGGGGCGCCCGTTCGCAACAGCTCCATGGTGTAGCGGTAGATGGTCTCTTCCGGCTCGTGGAAGAGGGTCCCCGGAAAGTTGACCCAGATGACCTTGTCCGGCCAGGCGGCCTTGGCCTCGGCGACGGTCAGGTCGCCCATGGGAGGGGGCGTGAACGCCTCGATGATGGGGATGTCGATCCCGGCCAGCAGGTCCACGAGGGGCCGGATGGAGCCATCGTAGTGCGCGGTGATGAGCTTGCCCGCCCCGCGCACGACCGGCACCGCCCGGGCATAGACCCGGGCGCAGTAGCGTTCAAAGAGCCTGGGGGAGATCACGGTCGCAGTAAGGCTCTCCGGGAACCAGACCAGCTCCGCCGGACTTGCCGCCGCCAGCTCGGCCTGCCGGTAGTAGTGCTGCTCCAGGGCGTCAATGAGGGCATCGAAGCGATCGGTGTACAGGTATAGCCCCTCGGCCAGCCCGTCGAGCCCGAGCCAGTACTGCATCAGCTCCAGGATGGGCAGGGCCATGATGATCGCCGCCACCACGCCGGCATCTGCCATCGCGGCATCGGCGCGGCGCCAGCCCTCGAACTCGGGCTCGAAGCGGGTGTGCCTGAAGTAGAACTCGGCCGCCCGATAGTCCTCCGGGCCGGTGATAAAGAACTTGCGGATCCAGCGGCTGCCGTGGTGGGGCTCGATGACCGCCTCCTCCGTGAGCGTGCCGACCGGCGTCTCGATGGTGGTGTGGATTAGCGGCAGTCCGTCGACCTCCCCTCGCTCCTCACGAACGGTCACGTCGCTGCGGATCGCGCGGTAGGGGGCCGCGGAGCCCATGAGCCCCAGCCCCTTGGCCTGCAGGCGCCGGGCCGCGTCGGTATTCGGGAGCAGGCTGGCATAGATGTTCCACGGGATGCGGTCGGCAACGCCGCCCCGCAGCGTGGTCATCAGCCGCTCGCGGATGGTCATCGGCATGGGGTGAACCTCCTGTCCGGGGCTGCTTCTACAGGGTGCACCGGCTCACCCCTTCAGCCCGGTCAGCGCAATGCCCTCGATAAAGGTGCGCTGCGCAAAGAAGAAGAGCAAGACGGTTGGCAGGGTCACAATGGTGCTCACGGCCATCAGGTAGGGGTAGGCCAGGTCCTTGACGCCGACCTGGTTCAGGCTGGCACTCAGGCGGGCGAGGCCCATGGTCAGCGTGTAGAGGTTGGTGCTGTTGATATAGATCAGCGGCCCCATATAGTCGTTCCAGGCGCCCATGAAGGCGAAGAGGGCCACGACCGCCAGGGCGGGCTTGACGAGGGGCAGGATGATCCGCCACATGATGGTGAACTCGCCGGCGCCGTCGATGCGGGCCGCGTCCGAGAGCTCGGTCGGGATGGTGCGGAAGAACTGGCGCAGCATGAACACGGTGTAGGCGTTGGCAAAGTAGGCGGGCACGACCAGCGGCTTGTAGCTGTTGACCCACCCCAGGCGCTTGAAGATGATGAACACCGGCACCATCGTGACCTGCCAGGGGATCATCATGGTCATCAGGCAGATCGAGAAGAGGACGTCGCGCCCGGGCCAGCGGATGCGGGAAAACCCGTAGGCCACGACAGCGTTGGAGAGGACCGAGCCGATCGTGACCGGAATGGCATAGCGCAGCACGGTATTGAGCGCGTACAGGTTATAGTTATCGACGTGCCATGCCTCCCAGTAGTTGCTCCAGCGCGGTGGCACCGGGAACCAGATCGGCGGGATGGCGTAGACCTGCCACGGGTTCTTGAGCGCCGACATCGCCATCCAGTAAAGGGGCAGGATAAAGCTCGCCGAGAGCACGATCAGCAACAGGTACTTGCCTGCCTGGAGCAGCCACCAAGCCAGGCTCCGCTTCTTGCGCCGGCGCATCCCGGCGCCCGCCTGAACCGAAGCCTCGACGCTCATGCCGACTCCTTCTGCGCCACTACTCACCGGCGTCTGCATAGTAGACCAACCGGCTGGACGACCGGAACAGGATGAAGGTGAACACGACGATGATCACAAACAGCACCCAGGCCATGGCCGAGGCCTTGCCCATGCGCAGGAACCTAAAGGCGTTGCGGAAGAGGTGCAAGGCGTAGAACTCGGTCGCCTCGTTGGGGCCTCCGCCCGTGAGCAGCCACGGGAGGGTGAAATCCTGAAAGCCGTAGATAAAGCCCGTGACGAGCGTGAAGAGGATGACCGGCGAGCAGAAGGGGATGGTGACGTGCCAGAACCGGTGGAGCGCGTTGGCACCATCGACCGTGGCCGCCTCGTACAGCTCACGGGGAACGTTCTGCAGCGTGGCCAGGAAGAGCACCATCGAATACCCCGAGCCCCACATGCCGATGGCGATCAGCGTCGGCTTGGCGAGTGCCGGGCTGGTGAGGAAGGGGATGGTGCGCCACTGCAGGGCCCTCAGCACCGCATTGAAGGCGCCGAACTGCGGGTTCAGCAGGTATTTCCACACCATGGCGATCACCGTGGCCGGCACGATGGCCGGGAAGAAAAAGATCGCCCTGAACACCGGC
Source organism: Anaerolineae bacterium (assembly GCA_023511475.1). Lineage (GTDB taxonomy): Bacteria > Chloroflexota > Anaerolineae > SpSt-313 > SpSt-313 > SpSt-313. The sequence continues at coordinate 2,051 of JAIMBM010000201.1, read as the reverse complement.
CGCCCGTGGATGTGGGTGTTCAGCAGGGTGGCCAGCAGGAAGGCGGTGGCTACCGAGAGCGGTGTGCCCAGCCCCACATAGTAGAAGGTGTTGGGGATGACTACCCGGAAGTGCGGGTCGCGCGTGAACAAATCGATGTAGTTGTCGAGCCCGATGAATACCGGTGGGCGGATCAGGTCATAGCGTGTAAAGCTGTAGTAGAGCGACGCGAGCAGGGGGTACACGATCCAGGCCAGGAAGCCGATCAGCCACGGAGAGATGAACAGCAGCCCCGTCAGCAGGCGACGTCGCTCCGATGCGGTGAGGCGTAGGCGTTTCAGAGCCAGCACGGTCACAGTTATCCTCCACCCCGTCGAGCACGGCAGAGAGACGCCAGAGGGCAGGGCAGGAGATACCATCTCCTGCCCTGCCGTCCTTCTGGCAAGCCAGGGATCCGGCGACCGGGTTGATCTCGGTGTGCCCTCGGCTTACGAGGCGAACCCTGCGGCCTTGTACTCCTCCTCGCAGCGGCGCTGCAACTCCTCAGCAGCCTGGGCCGGCGTCAACTCATTCCGGTTCACCTTGTCCTTGATCGTCTGGTACTCGTTGAAGACGAACCGGGTGATCTCGCACTTGGCCGGGGTGTGCCACTCGGTCACCTTGTCCACGGACTGCAGGTAAAAGTCGAGGCCCGGATAGACCGACGGGTCCACCGAGGCGTAGTAGGTCTTGATCGGCGGGAGCCACCCCAGGTTCTTAAAGAAGGCATCGCACGCCGGCTTGAGGGTGAGGACCTCGGCCAGCCTGTACATCACCTCGGGGTTCTTGGCGTCCTTGAACATGATGACCATGTGGGTGTAGACGCACTGTGTCTTTACGCCGCGGCGCTTCTCGGGCACCGGCAGCCAGGTCGCGCGGTTGTACTTGGAGACCTCGGGGGCCGAGTTCGCCGTCTCGCCGGGGTGCCAGTAGCCCTCGATGATGATAGCTTCGACTTCGGCGTTGTAGGCGCCGCCCCAGTCATCATGGCCTTCCACTGAGTATACCGCGGCCAGGTTGTCGGCACCAACCAGGTCCACGAACCTCTTGAAGGTGGCGAACGCATCGACCATGTTCTCATTGTTGAGGTCGAAGGTCTTGTTCTCGTCGTCGAACCACTTCCAACCCCAGGAAGTCGGGGCCATCCACCCTCCGGCGTACCAGGGACCTTCGCCCATGGCGCCATAAGGGTTCAGGCCGATGCGCACCACGTTGCCGGCGTCGTCCTTCTTGGTCAGCTTTTCGTGCCAGGCGTACCAGTCGTCCCAGGTCTCGGGCAGCTGATTGGGATCGAGCCCGACCTCCTCGACCAGTCTGAGGTTGTAGTTGGCCCCAAAGGGCAAAAAGCCCTCCATGGATGGGACGCCGTAGGTCACGCCCTTGTGCGAGGCGATCTCCCAGGCGCCGGGAACAAAGTCATCCTTCTTGATAAGTGTGCTTGCGGCCAGCAGGTCGTCGATGGGGAAGAGGACGCCGCGCGCCATAAAGTCCAGGTACTCGATGTTGGCGGCACCGTCGGGCGGGTCACCGGCGGCGACGGCCGTGAGGACCGGCTCATCCCCCGTCGCGTCCTTCAGCTCGAAGGTGTTGTTGCCGAGGGCCTCTTTCCACTCCTCGGTCTCTTTGACCGTCTCAAAGACCTTGAGGAACCCCTCGCCTCCCCAGCCTGCCCAGAAGCGGACGAGCCCGCCGGTCCCTGCGGGCGTGGCAGGCGCTACCGTCGGCTCGGCCACGGGGGTCTTGCCGGTTGGGGCCTGAGTTGGTTCCGAAGGCGGCACAGCTTTGGGCGCGCACGCTGCCAGCACGCCGGCCGCCGCCAGGGTCGACGCCTGAACCAGGAACTCGCGACGGCACACACGCTTGTTAGCCATCTTGTATCCTCCTCTTGTGACCTTTTTGTGGCAGGAAAGGGCTCCTGCCGCAGACCACCTGGTGATCGGTGCTCGACCGGCACCCCCTCATCCCCGGCCCCGGCCCCCCCCCCCGCGCCCCCCCGCGGGGGGGGCGGGGCGGGCGGGGCGGCCCCCCCCCCC
>JAIMBM010000200.1 GCA_023511475.1 Anaerolineae bacterium | reverse complement strand
CCCCCCCCCCCCACACCCCCCCCGCCGGGGGGGCGTCCCACCCCCCCCCCCGGGGGGGGGGGGGGGGGGGGGGGGGGGGGGGGGGGGGCCCCCCCCCCCCCCCCCGACGAACCGGCGCAAAGCCGATCCGGATGGCCAGGGCTACCAGCAGCCTACCTCGGTGCCATGCGCTGAACGCGAGTCTGAACAGCTACCGAGGCGGGGCACGAGGCCCTCTCTGGGCTCGCAGCAGCCAAAGGCCAACCCTCAGCTCCAGGGGTGGCCACTCTCGCCCAGCAGAGCGGTAAGGCCACGGCTCTTATCTTCCTCACATCCGACAGCCATACGCGTGGCAGAATCTGCGCCCTCACGGGTGGGAGCGGACCACTTTGCGCAACGCGCGGACCGCCTCCTCGATATGCACCCGCTCGATGCCATAGTGCGTGACCGCCCGCAGCTTGCGCTCCTCGATGGGGTTGATCTTGACGCCCTCGGCCAGCAGCCGCCGCGACAGCTCGGCCGGCGTCAGCGCAGGATCCGTCACCTCAAAGATGACGATGTTCGTCTGCACCGTGCGCGGATCGATCGCCAGCCCCGGGATCTCGGCGATGGCCTCGGCCAGCAGCCGCGCGTTGGCGTGATCCTCCGCCAGTCGGCCGATCATCTCCTCGAGAGCCACGATCCCCGCCGCTGCCAACACCCCGGCCTGCCGCATTCCACCGCCGACGATCTTGCGGTTTCGCCGAGCCTCGGCGATGAACTCGCGCGAGCCGCAGATGAGGCTCCCGACCGGTGCCGAGAGGCCCTTGGAGAGGCAAAAGCTCACCGAGTCGGCCTCGGCTGCCAGGGTGCTCGCCGGCACCCCGAGGGCGATGGCTGCATTGAAGATGCGTGCTCCATCGAGGTGCACACGCAGCCCATGCGCATGGGCGACGGCCGCAACGGCGCGAATCTGCTCCGCCGAGAGTGCCGCGCCGCCGCAGCGGTTGTGCGTGTTCTCGAGGGCCACGAGCCGGGAGCGCGGAAAGTGTACGTTATCGGGACGTATCGCCGCCTCAACGTCCGCCGGGCGCAGGGTGCCATCGGGCTGGTTGGGTACCGTCCGCACGTGCACGCCGCCGAGCGCCGAGGCTCCGCCCGCCTCATAGAGAAAGATGTGCGCCCGATCGCCGACGATCATCTCGTCGCCGCGGCCACAGTGCGTGAGCACCGAAACCAGGTTGGCCATGGTGCCGCTGGCCACAAAGAGCGCGGCTTCCTTCCCGACGCGCTCGGCGGCCATCTCCTGCAGCCGGTTCACCGTCGGGTCCTCGCCAAAGACGTCATCCCCGACCTCGGCGCGGTACATGGCCTCCCGCATGCGCGGCGTCGGCAGAGTTACGGTATCACTGCGCAGATCGATCATGGTGGGGAAACCTTTCCTTACGTGGAGAGCCGGGCCGAGCGCGGAAGCAAGATGCAACCCGCCCCACTCTAGCGCCTCAGCTGGCTGAGGACCTCCTCCAGCTCGGGCGGCAGCGGCGCCCGGAAGGTCATCTCGTCGCCACTGATGGGGTGACGGAAGGTCAGCTCCGCCGCGTGCAAAAAGACCCGGTCCAGCGCCAGGCGCTGTCGCTCCGGACCGTACACCCGGTCGCCAGCAACCGGGTGCCCGATGGCTGCCAGATGCACGCGGACCTGGTGCGTCCGTCCCGTCACCAGCCGGACCTCGAGCAGCGTGTAGCTGCCCAGCGGCTCGAGGACCTCGTACTCGGTGATCGCCTCGCGCCCTCCCTCGCTGACTACCGCCATGCGCTTGCGCTCACGGGCGTCGCGCGCGATAGGGGCCTCGATGCGTGCCCGGTTCAGCCTGGGCCGGCCGATCACCAGCGCCAGGTAGACCTTGCGCACCGTGCCCGCCTTGAACTGCGCCCGCAGCGCGTCGCGCACCGGAACCGTCCGGGCGACCAGGAGCACCCCTGAGGTGTCGCGGTCAAGCCGATGCACCAGCCCCGGGAACCCCTCCTCGGGCGGCCACGACTGAAGCTCCGGGTACCGGGCGAGCAGCGCATTCACCAGCGTATCCGACACATGCCCATGGGCCGGGTGGACCACCAGCCCAGCCGGCTTGTTCAGCACCACGATGGCCCCGTCCTCATAGAGGACGTCCAGCGGAATCGGGACCGCCTCCGGCTCGTGCTCCGCCGGGTGCAGGGCCACCTCGACCACATCGCCCTCTGCCACGCGATAGCTGGCCTTGGCCGGGGCGTGATTGACCAGGACGTTGCCCTCGTCGATCAGCTTCTGCACCGTTGCCCGGGATAGCTCCGCAAGCCGCCCGGCAACGTACCGGTCCAGCCGCTGGCCCTCTTCCTCCGGGGTCACCTCAAGGCGTTGGGTCACGCTCACAGTCGCCATACTGCCCTGCAGAGGCCTCCGTCAGTCCCGGCGCAGTTTTCTTGCCGGGCTCCTCCTCCGGATTGTGTCGGATGAAAAGCCAGGCCAGGATCACCACGCCGATGACGATGCAGGAGTCCGCCACGTTGAACACCGGCCAGACCTTGAAATCAATAAAGTCTATCACCCGACCAAAACGCAACCGGTCGAGGAGGTTGCCCAGCGCGCCGCCAAGCTGCAGGCCGAGACACACCCGCGCTAGCCAGTGGGAAAGGGCGAGTTGCCGGTAGAACACCAGCAGCGCGGCGACGACAACCAGCGCCACGACCACATAGACGTTTCCGAGCTGTGGCAGGAGCCCAAAGGCCGCTCCGGTGTTGGTCACATAGGTCAGGCTCACGATGTCGCGGAGCGGCTCGATCGGATTCCACGGCACCTGCGGCTCGAGATAGCGCATGACGGCGGCCTTGCTGATCTGGTCCAGCGCCAGCACGGCCGCCGCCACGATGAACACCAGCGCTTCGCGCCCCTTCAGACGCACCAGAGCACCTTCCCTTCCGACACCACAGCACCTATCGCCTCGGCCGCCCACAACGAGGCAGGGGAGGCGTACCAACTGCCTGCGATTGTAGCCTATTCCCAGACCGCTGGCAAGCGGACTCGGCCCGGCGGACCTATCGTACGCAGGGCGCATCCAGGATGCCTCACCGCCTGGGCCGCAGCCGAGTCTTTCGCCGGGCCGCAACCCGGCGGGCGGCCCATCTGCGAAACTGCCGACCGATCCTGGAGGCACCCCATCGGAAGGTACGTGTTCAGAACCGGGTTCACCGCATGGCACGGAGCCAGCCCGTTGGCAGCCCTGCCCATCGGGATCGGCATTGCGCCGGCCTACGGAGGTTCCCTCACCCCTAACCCTGCCCCCGCCGCGGGGGGGACGGGGGTAGGGGGCATGGGGCACTGCCCCTCGAATGCGTTGGCCCCGCTCGTGGGGCAAACCTGTCCGCCCCTGAAGGGGAGGGGTGTAGGGGTGGGGGCAACACCCCACTGGAAGCCGGGGCTGACAGCACGTGAGTCTGAACAGTCACAGCGAAGACTCGCTTGCTCGAGCCCACAGAATGTGTTAGAATCAACCGAACCGATGCGTTCAGCCGGCCCGGCGAAGTGGAGGCGCACGAGGATATGGACGGCACAGCTCAAATGTGGCAGCAGACGGGATGGCACCGATTGTCCGCTCCCGTCGGTCCGCCCGACGAGACGTCGGCGGCCCGGTGGGTGCAGGTGGAGTGGATCCTGTCCTCCAACCGGCGCGCCTTCCGGCCAGCCTTTGACGTCTATGAGACCGACCGGCACATCGTCATCAAGGTCGAGATCGCAGGCATGCGCGAGGAGGACTTTGACATCTCCCTGGACGGCCAGGTCCTCCACATCGGCGGAGTGCGAGGAGACTCCGGCGACAAGCTGGCCTACCAGCATATGGAGATCAACTATGGCGAGTTCCGCCTCGACATTCGCCTGCCTTTCGCCGTCGACCAGGCCAGCATCGAAGCCGTCTATGAGCGCGGTTTTCTATCGGTCCTTGTGCCTCGCCAACCAGAGCCAAGGCGAGTGCCCATCACGGGAGCCAACGACCACTAACTGATGAAGCCAGACGGAAAGCACGAAACCGAGAAGGGTTCCCCTTCTGTCCCGGAGATACTTCCGGTCCTGCCGCTGAAGAACACCGTCATCTTCCCGATGACGCTCCAGCCGCTGATCGTCGGCCAGCCCCGCTCGATACAGTTGGTCGATGAGGTCGTCGTGAGCGATCGCCTCGTTGCCCTCGTCGCCCTCAAGAACGAGGGCACCGAGGAGCCGATGCCCGATGACCTCTACAGCGTCGGGACGATGGCAGTCATCCACCGGCTCGCCAAGGCGCCCGACGGCACGACGCGGCTGATCATCCAGGGGCTAGAGCGCGTTCGTCTCATCGAATACACGCAGACCGCCCCCTACATGAAGGCACGAGTCGAACCTGCTCCGGACGAGATCGAGGAGAGTCTCGAGGTCGAGGCACTGAGTCGCAACGTCTCGGAGCTCTTCCGCCGACTCGTGTCGCTCGTGTCGTACCTGCCCGAGGAGCTGGCCATGGCCGCCCTATCCACGGACGACCCACGCCAGCTCGTCTACATGGTCGCGACCGGCGTCCGCATGTCCCTCGCCGACGCACAGGAGATCCTCGAGCTTTCGAGCATCAAGGACAAGCTCAAGAAGCTGAGCGTCGTGCTGGCCAGGGAGGTCGAAGTCCTCGAGCTCGGGAAAAAGATCCAGGGCGAAGCTCAGGGCGAGATCGAGAAGGCCCAGCGCGAGTACCTGCTGCGCGAGCAGCTCAAGGCTATCCGCCGCGAGCTGGGCGAGGAGGATGAGCAGCAGGCCGAGATCCGCGAACTGCGGGACAAGATCGAGGCCGCCGGCATGCCCGAGGAGGCCAGGCAGGAGGCTCTGAAGGAGCTGGACCGCCTCTCCAAGATGCCGACCGCCGCCGCCGAGTACTCGGTGATCCGCACCTACCTCGGCTGGCTCACCGAGCTGCCCTGGCAGACGACCACTGAGGACCGCCTCGACATCGCCGTCGCCCGGCAGGTCCTCGACGAGGACCACTACGACCTGGACAAGATCAAGAGCCGCATCCTGGAGTACCTGGCCGTCCGCAAGCTCAGGCAGGAGCGTGGTGCTTCGCCTGCTTCCGACGAAGACAGCCGCGACTATATCCGCCGAGAGCGGGAGGGGGTCATCCTCTGCTTCATCGGACCCCCAGGGACCGGCAAGACGTCGCTCGGCCAATCGATCGCGCGTGCCCTAGGGCGCAAGTTCGTGCGGCAATCCCTCGGCGGCGTGCGGGACGAGGCGGAGATTCGGGGCTTCCGGCGCACCTATGTCGGTGCCCTTCCAGGCCGGATCATCCAGGCCATGCGTCGCGTCGGCACCAAGAACCCCGTGTTCATGCTGGACGAGATCGACAAGATCGGGCAGGACTTTCGGGGTGACCCGGCGGCTGCCCTGCTCGAGGTCCTGGACCCCGAGCAGAACCGCGAGTTCCGCGACCACTACCTCGACGTGCCGTTCGACCTGTCGCAGGTAATGTTCATCACCACCGGGAACGTCCTCGATACCATCCCCGCACCCCTGCGCGACCGCATGGAGATTCTGCAGCTCTCCGGCTACACGGAGGACGAAAAGCTGCACATCGCCCGGGGTTACCTCGTCCCTCGCCAGATACGGGAGAACAGCCTGCGAGAAGACGAGGTATCCTTCACCGACGACGCCCTGCGCAGGATCATCCGTGACTATACGCGCGAGGCCGGCGTGCGTAACCTGGAGCGGGAGATCGGCGCAGTCTGTCGCAAGGTGGCGGCACGAATCGCCGAGGGCAAGGAAGGACAGACCGAGATCACGGCGGAGATCGTCCCCGAGTACCTCGGGCCTCCGCGCTACTTCTACGAGGTGGCCGAGCGGACCGAGATACCGGGCGTCGCGACGGGCCTTTCCTGGACTCCTCAGGGCGGCGACATTCTATTCGTCGAGGCCACCCGCATGCCGGGAGGCAAGGGCTTTACGCTGACCGGCCAGCTTGGGGAGGTGATGCGAGAGTCGGCACAGGCGGCCCTCAGCTATGTGCGGGCCAACGCCGAGCAACTGGGAATCGCACCGGACTTTTTCGAGCGCTTTGACATCCACCTCCACGTCCCAGAGGGCGCTATTCCGAAGGACGGGCCTTCGGCCGGCCTGACCATGGCCACCGCCCTTGCCTCATTGCTCTCAGGACGCCCGGTCCGTGCCGATGTCGGCATGACCGGTGAGATCACCCTGCGCGGACAGGTGTTGCC
>JAIMBM010000020.1 GCA_023511475.1 Anaerolineae bacterium | reverse complement strand
GGGGGGGGGGTCTGGGGGCCGGGGGGATGGGGTACCCCTCTGGCAAGGGTTAGGAGAGGGCCATTGAGGCCACCTGTCCGCCCCTGAAGGGGTGAGGGGGAGGGGCGTCCCCGGCGAAGCATAGACAGAGGCCCAGACAGCCTGGAGCCCCTCCCGCAGGTTCCGCGATCCGCGTCGAGGGCAGACGAGGGTGGTCCTGGGCGAGCGTTGCGTCAGTGCTCGAGCCCGTGACCTGCGGGAGGGTGAACCCTCCCGCAGGTCAGGCAGGTTCATCCAGCCGCGGGTTCTGCCAAGGGTGGTGTGCTCCGGCCCTCGCAGCATCGGGGAACCTGCGGGAGGGTTCCACCCAGCAGGCTGCCAAAGTCCCACACATCCAAGGCCCGCGCTTGATCAGCAAGACAGTTGCCCCCCGCGGCCGCGGGGAAGGGGGCAGACACAAACGTTGACACCTCCCCCGCCGCAGGCTATAATCCGGCCTCGATGGTCGCGCCCCGGCGCGGAGCAGGCAGAGGAGCAGGCAGTATGCTGCAACTGAGGTGCACCGTATGAAGGTGGTGACCACAGCGCAGATGCAGTCCCTCGAGGCGGCGGCTGCCGCTGCCGGCGTAGGCTATGACGAGATGATGACGCGCGCCGGCGGGGCCGTCGCACAGGTCATCTCGGAATCAGGCCTCGCCGGGGGAGCCCGCATCCTCGCCCTGATCGGCCCCGGCAACAACGGCGGCGATGGCCTGGTAGCCGCCCGGCTGCTGCACACGGAGGGAGCGCAGGTCACAGCCTACATCTGGAAACGGATCACCGACGAGGACCCAAACTACCACCTCGCGGCCGAGCTCGGCGTCGAGATGGTGCGCCTAAGCGAGGACCCCGAGCTCTCCCGCTTCCGCAAGCTCCTGAGTGAAAGCCAGGTCGTCATCGACGCCCTGTTGGGCACGGGCGCGAAAGGCACGCTCCGGGGCGATCTGGCCAGGCTGCTCTCTGCTCTGCAGGAGGAGCTGGCGCTCATGCAGCCGCTCGAGCCGGCGCTTGTCCGCCCCGGCTGGCCGGACGGTGTGCGCCGGAGGCGGCCCATGGTCGTGGCCGTCGACCTGCCCTCGGGCATGAACGCGGATACGGGCGAGGTCGATGCCCTGACCCCTCGGGCCGACATCACGGTGACCTTTGGCTTCCCCAAGCTCGGGCTCTTCCGGTTCCCCGCCGCCAGCCTCGTGGGCGACCTGCTCGTGGCCGATATCGGGATCCCAGCCTCGCTGGCTGCCGACATAGACCTCGAGCTCGCCGACCCGTCCATGGTTGCCCCGCTGCTCCCCGAGCGGCCTCCGGACGCCAACAAGGGGACCTTTGGCCGGGTTCTTGTGGTCGCGGGCTCGACCAACTATACGGGTGCGCCATATCTGGCGGCCATGGGCGCCTCGCGGGTGGGCGCCGGTCTGGTCACGCTGGCGCTCCCACAGCCGGCATATCCGATCGTGGCAGCGAGAGCGTCAGAGCCAACCTTCCTACTGCTGCCCAGCGACATGGGGGCGATCACGCCATCGGCCCTCGACGTGATCGGGCCTGTGCTGGGCGGCTACAGGGCGCTGCTGGTCGGCCCCGGCCTCGGGCGGGAGAAGGTGACGGTCGAGTTTGTGCGCCGGTTAATCGGCCTCGAGCCAGCCGGAGGGGGCCGCCGGCTGGGGTTTGTGGTCCGCGAGACGGTCGAGGAAGCACGCCCCTACCAGTTGCCGCCGACGGTGGTCGATGCCGATGCGCTGAACGCCCTGGCCGACACGCCGGAGTGGTGGCGCGAGACGTCGGCCCGACTGGTGCTGACCCCACATCCCGGTGAGCTGGCTCGCCTGCAGGGCACTACGGTCGAGGTCATCCAGGCGGACCGCCTCAGGGCTGCCCGGGAGGCAGCAGCCCGGTGGGGGCAGGTGGTGGTCCTCAAGGGCGCCTACACAGTGATCGCCGCGCCGGATGGCCGGGCGACACTCCTGCCCTTTGCCAACCCGGCCCTTGCCTCGGCGGGCACCGGCGACGTGCTCGCCGGCGCCATTGCCGGCCTCATGGCGCAGGGGCTCGCACCCGAGCCGGCGGCGGTCGTCGGCGCCTATGTGCACGGCCTCGCCGGCGAGATGGTCCGGCGGGCCCTCGGCAACGCCGGCACGGTCGCAGGAGACCTGCTGCCCCTGTTGCCTCAGGCGATCAGCCGCCTCGGTCGGGGTTAGCGATGCACGTCTCCTCCCATCGCCAGCTGTGGCAGGGCTGATACCCGGTGCCCCGGCTCCGTTGCGCCACCTCCGAGTGAGCCACTATTCCAGGCGGCGGCGGGCCGGGGGCGGCCGAGGGTGCCAAGCAAAAAGGCCACCGCGCTGCGGTGGCCCCGGTGTGGGCAAGATAGGACTCGAACCTACGGCCTCCACGATGTCAACGTGGCGCTCTGACCAGCTGAGCTACTTGCCCATGACGGTCCCATTATAGCAGATTGCCGGGTATCTGGCAAGTCGGTCTTGCGGTGTAGCTGCTCAGACTCGCGTCCGGTGCACGGGACGGACGCAGGCTGCTGGGAGCTCTGTCCGTCGAAATCGGCCTTGCGCCGGCTCGTCGGGGAAGGGGAGCAGGGGGAGGGGCAACACGTGCCAGCCGGTGTTGCCAGGATGGGAGTCTGAACAGTCACCTTGCGGTATGGGTGCAGTTCAAGTTTGGGGCAGTCGCGCCCAGCCACGCCGGGCCAACGGGGCGCGGGCCTGGCAGCAGCACAGATAAGCCCGCCCCGAGAGTGCATCCAGAATCGGTCAGCAGATTCGCATCCAGGCAGCCAGCGGGGGGCGCCCTGTCGGCAACCGGGCTTTACGCTTCGCACGAGCCCGGTGCAGGGCCTTTTGTTGGGGGTAGGGCCGGGCTGTGGCCCAGCAAAACACCCGGCTGCAGCCCAGACCGCGACGCACCTTCGATGCACCCGGCGTGGAGGATGTGTGCCGGCTTCGCACAGGCTCCGCAGCGGCACGCCTCGCCACACCTGCAACAGGAACGGCGGGTGCTGTTGCCGATCTTCACCCGGCATGGTACAATCGCGCGCACGGAGGCGAAATGATCGAGCTGGCGGATCTGCTGCAGGCGACCGGGGGAAGCGTCCACGGCCCGGTCGGGGCGACGCGGTTCACGGGCTTCTGCCACGACTCTCGCCAGGCGGTACCCGGGCAGCTCTTCGTGGCCCTGCGCACGGCCTGGGGCGATGGGCACGACTATATCGCCCACGCCTGCCAGGCTGGGGTGCAAGGGGTTCTGTGCGAGCGCCCGCCGGGCCCGGAGGCTGCGGCGGCAACCTGCGTGGTGGTTGAGGACACCCAGGCGGCTCTGGCGGAGTGGGCCCGATTTGTGCTGCGCCGACAAGGTGTCGAGGTAATCGGCGTGACGGGCAGCGTTGGGAAGACCACCGCAAAGGAGGCCATCGCCCTGGTGCTGGGACGCAGGCAGCCGGTATTTCGCAGCCCCGCCAACTATAGTGGGCGCCTTGGGCTCCCGATAGGGCTCGGCGAGATGCTGCCGGAGCACCGGCTGGCGGTACTGGAGATGGCCTGTGACTCGGCCGGCGAGATGGCGGAGCTGGTGTCGATGGCCTCCCCCCGGCATGGCGTAGTGCTCAATGTGAGTCGGGCCCACCTGGACAACCTGGGCTCCCTCGAGAGCATCGCGGCCGAGAAGGGCAGGCTCGTCCAGAGCCTGCCCCCAGACGGGTGGGCTATCCTGAACTGCGATGACCCGATGGTGGCAGCCATGGCAGAGCGGGCCGTGTCAGAGGTCATGCGCATCGGGCTCGGGTCGCGCGCGGCGGTGCGCGCCGAGGACGTGCAGGCGAGGGAGGACGGGTTGTGCCTCGTCGTCCGGGTTGGGGGGCGGAGCCAGAGGGTGCGCTGCGGCCTCTTGGGCCGACACAACGTATACGCTGTGCTTGCCGCCTTCGCTGTTGGCCTGATCTACGGCCTCAATCTGGCAGATATCGCCGAGGCGCTCGAGGCGCTGGAGCCGCTGCCGGGGCGCCTGCGGCCGTTGCCGGGCCGCAACGAGACCCTGGTGCTGGACGACTCCTACAGCTCGACTCCCGCGGGAGTGGCGGCTGCACTGGACGTGGTGGCGGACCTGGGCCGGCCGACGACGGTAGTCCTTGGCGATATGCCGGGCCTCGGTCACGAGGAGGAGGCCGCGCACAGGGAAGTGGGGTGGCGCGCGGCGTCCGTCGCCCATGCGTTGGTGACCTGCGGTGAGCGGATGCGCCTGGCCGCCCTCGAGGCTATCAGGAGTGGCCTTGCCCCTGAGCGAGTGCGGGTCACGTACACACCCGAGGATGCGCTGCGGGCGGTCGAGGCCCTGACGCCGCCCGGGGCCGCGGTCCTGGTCAAGGGATCGGCGGAGACGCGCCTCGAGGCGGTCGTGCGCGGGCTCCTTGCAGACCCCTCACGGGCCGACGCCTTGCTCGTGCGTCAGGGGCCGGCGTGGCGGATGGTGCGTCGGAAACGCCCGACGCGTCCGACCTGGGTAGAGATCGACCTGGAGGCGATCGCCCACAACACCCGCGAGCTGTGTGCGCTCATCGGGCCCGGGGTGCGGCTGATGGCGGTCCTGAAGGCCGATGGCTATGGGCACGGGGCGGTCAAGGTCGCGCGTACGGCCGTAAACAACGGCGCGTCATGGCTTGGCGTGGCGTGCCTGAGCGAGGCGCTCGTCCTCCGAGAGGCGGGGCTCGAGGTGCCGATCCTGATCCTCGGGTACACGCCCCCCTGGCAGGCGCGTGAGGTGGTCGAGCAGGGTGTGGATGCGACGGTCTTCTCTCTCGAGACCGCCGAGGCGCTCAGCCGTGCTACGCGCGAGCTCGGGAGGCGGGCGCGTGTGCACGTCAAAGTGGATACGGGCATGGGCCGGCTGGGCCTGCTCCCCGAAGAAGTGCCGGACCTGGTCCGGAAGCTGCGCGAGCTGCCGGGCCTTTCGGTCGAGGGACTGTTCACGCACCTCGCGAACGCCGATAGCGCCGATCAGAGCTACACCCGGCTCCAACTCGATCGCTTCCGGCAGGTCATCGCGGCGCTCGACAGAGAGGGGCTCCGGCCTCCCCTGGTGCACGCAGCCAACAGCGCCGCGGCGCTGGCGATGCCGGAGGCCCGGTTCGACATGGTCAGGGCCGGGATCGCCCTTTTCGGGCTGAATCCCTCGAAGGAGGTCCCCTGCCCGCCGGGCTTCCGGGCGGCCCTGACCTTCAAGACTCAGATCGCGCAGGTGAAGCACCTGCCCGCAGGGAGCTATATCAGCTATGGCTGTACCTACCGCACTCCGCGGGAAAGCCTGATCGCCGTGATCCCGGTCGGCTATGCCGACGGCTTTCGACGGGCGCCGCACCACTGGGGGGAGGTGCTCGTCCGTGGGCAGCGCGCACCCATCGTAGGGCGCGTGTGCATGGACCAGACCATGATCGATGTGACAGAAATCCCCGGCGTGCGGCAGGGGGACGAGGTCGTGCTGATCGGCACGCAGGGCCGGGAGCGCATCACCGTCGATGAGGTGGCCGCCCGCCTCGGCACGATCGGCTATGAGGTCGTCTCGGAGATACTGGCCCGGGTGCCAAGGGTGTCCTGAAAACGTTTGACATGCCCTCTTCGATAGTCTACAATCACCGGGACTGGCTCTCCGTCGTTAGCTCTCGATGGCGCATACCAGGGGGAAGACCTCTGTGAGAGAAACCGTGCGGCTGGAGAGGGGGGACGGCATCCCCGTCGTCCGGCTCAAGCTCGAACAGGCGCGATCCCGCGAGGTGGCGCTGGTCATTCCAGCGGACAGTGACCTTTTGCGGAGCGAGGTGGGCCTGAACGCCATTCGACACATCGCACAGGGCCTCGCGCTGGACGTGGTGATCGTCACGGATGGGCGGGCCGCGGGGCTGGCGCGCTCGCTGGGCCTGCGTGCCGTGAGCAGCGAAGCGGCGGCCCACCGCGTCAAGGGAGCACGCCCCGAGCGGCGCCTCGTCGATGCTCCCGAGGTAAGCCGCGTTCCCCGGCGCCCCTACACCCCGGGCAGCATCGCCAGCGGCCTCCGGGCTTCCGCACCCGGATGGAGCCCAAGGCCCCGATCTGTGCTCGCTGCCATGGGCCTCGTCCTGGTGCTCCTCGTCGGTGCCGCGGCCTGGCTGCCGAGGGCGACGGTGTATCTTGATCTCCCCGGGGACAGCATGAGTGTCGAAGCAGACCTCGTGGCCAGTGCTGACATCCCAGAGCCGGACCATCAGCACGGGCTGATCCCCGCCCGGCAGGTGCAGATCGAGATTGTCGGCCAGGAGACCGGGCAGGCGACGGGTCGACGGAGCACGCCGGACCAGTATGCAAGCGGCGAGGTCGTCTTTGCCAACAAGACGACGGACGAGGTGACCGTCCCCAAGGGCACGGTGGTGCGCACGAGCGACGGGGTACCGGTCCGGTTTTATACGCTGCTCGACGTAAAGGTCCCCGGGGGCTTTGGGGCTACGGCGCGGGCACCGATCATGGCGTTTGAGCCGGGCGCCGGCGGCAATGTCAGTGCCCTGACCATTCGGGTGGTGGAGGGCGAGCCGAGCTACCAGGTGGAGGTGCTCAACGACAGGCCCACACAGGGAGGCGGCGAGCGGCGGGAGAGCGTGGTGGCGCGCGAGGACCACGACCGCCTGCGCGCCTCGCTGATGCAGCGGCTGCAGCAGGAATCTTACGATCAACTCATCAAGGGGCTGAACCCCGGCGAGTGGGTGCCGCCCGATTCGCTTGAGGTGGCGATCGCCGAGGAGACCTTTGACCGGCAGGTCGACGAGCCGACCGAGATGGTGGGCCTGACGATGAGGGTCACCGTCACCGGGTTGGCGGTGAATGGCGAGGCCGTCAGGCAGGTGATGGCCCGCCGGCTGGAGGCGGCCAGGCGTGGCGGCCTGGTGGTGAATGAGGCCAGCCTGATGGTCGAGCAGCCGCTCGGCAAGGCCGACGTGGAGGGCGGCACGGTGCGGTTCCGCGCGCGCGCACGTGCCATGCTGGTGCCCTCGATCGATCTGCGGAGCGTCAGTGCGCGTATCGCGGCCAAGGCTCCGCGGAATGCTGCCGGGTGGCTGGTCGCCGAGTATGACCTCAGACGGGCACCAGAGATACAGGTTACCCCCACGTGGTGGCCCTTCCTCCCCCCGATTCCTTCGCACATCCGCGTGCAGCAGAGCGGAGGCATCTGAGTGCGCGTGCTGGCGATCGACGTAGGCGACCGGCGGGTGGGCGTGGCGATCAGTGACCCGCTCGGCCACTGGGCGAGGCCGCTCACGGTGATCGTTCGCAAAAGCAAGGAGCGTGACTATGAGGCGATCGCCGCCCTTGTTCGCGAGTACGAGGCCGATCTGGTCATCGTGGGCCATCCGCTGGAGCTGAGTGGGGAGGTAGGGCCGCAGGCGCGGCGCGTGGAGCGGTACGCGGCGGGCCTGGCTGCGCATGTCTCTGTGCCCGTCGTGCTGTGGGATGAACGACTTTCGACTGCGGAAGCCGAGCGCATTCTGCATGAGTCGGGCGAGACGTCGCGGCAGTACCGCGGACGGCTCGATGCTGTGGCGGCTGCCGTGATCCTGCAGAGCTATCTGAATGCAGTCGAGGAAAGGGAGCGTTCAGTTGGCCAGTAGATGGCGTGCCCTGGCACGTGTTGCTCTGTTCCTGGTGGCTGTGGCTGCGGTCATCGGAATCGCAGGGGCGGGACTGTGGACGGTCCTCGGGCACAAACCGGCAGCCAGCACGACGCCAACGCCGGAAGCTGCAGGGCAGCCCGAGGGCAGCTCCTTCACCCGTTTGCTTCTGAGCCTCTACCTCGCCCTCCATCAGAGCGACATCAAGCACCCCGTCGATCCTGGGAGCGAGGAAAGGGTGCGATTCGACGTTGCTCCCGGAGATACGGCGGCAACTATCGGGCCGCGATTGGAGGCGGAGGGCCTGATCCGCAACGGGAGCGTCTTTGCTGCCCTGGCCCGCTACCGTGGGGTTGACCACGCGCTACAGGTGGGCGAGTACGAGCTGTCGCCCGGGATGACCATGGAGGAGGTTCTCACCGAGCTCCAGCACGGGCGGGTGCGGGCCGTGACGGTGACGATCCCTGAGGGATGGCGGATGGAGCAGGTCGCCGAGCGGCTGGCCGAGGCCGGACTAGGCAGCAAGGATGAGTTCCTCGCGCTGATGCGCCGGAACGACTACCCCTACTCCTGGCTACAGGACCGTCCGGACGACGCTCCGCCGGGGGTCGAAGGGTTTCTTTTCCCCGACACGTACCAGTTCCCGACCGACGCTACCCCTGTGGCAATCGTTGACCTGATGCTGCGCAACTTTGACCGGAGAGTGACACCCGAGATCCGGAGAAAGCTCACGACCCAGGGCATGTCGATCTATGAGGCTGTCACGTTGGCAGCGATTGTGGAGCGCGAGGCGGTAGTACCGGAGGAGCGGGCCCTTATCGCGGGCGTCTTCCTGAGCCGCCTGGATCACGGTATGTTCCTGCAAGCGGACCCAACCGTCTCGTA
Organism: Anaerolineae bacterium; assembly: GCA_023511475.1. GTDB lineage: Bacteria > Chloroflexota > Anaerolineae > SpSt-313 > SpSt-313 > SpSt-313. The sequence goes on along the minus strand of JAIMBM010000020.1, from coordinate 6,061 downwards.
CGCCAAAGGGTTCGATGCCGCGTCCAACCGATGGTGGACGCCGATGCTCGCAGAGGACGCCAAGGAAATCGATTCGCCCTACAATACCTTCCTCTATCCCGGTCTACCTCCCGGGCCGATCTGCAGCCCCGGCCTTGCTTCCATCGAGGCTGTGGCCGATCCCGCGCGGACGAACTACCTCTACTTTGTCTCCAAAGGCGACGGGTCGCACGCCTTTGCGGAGACGTTCGAAGAGCATCTGCTGAATATGGCCAGGTACCAGCAGTAGCTGCAGGGCGCACATCGGACATGCCTCGTCCGCAGGGCAGGTTAGCCCCGCGGGAGGATGCGTGCTGCCTGTCGCTGCTCTCGGCCCGGAGGGCGGACATGCGAATAGTTGACATAATTGCCAGGAAGCGTGATGGTCAGCCCCTCACGACCGAGGAGATCAGCTCTTTCGTCAACGGGTATGTCCGCGGCGAGATACCGGACTATCAGGTTGCAGCGTGGCTGATGGCTGTGGTGCTCAGAGGGATGGATGCCCGCGAGACGGCCGACCTGACGCTGGCCATGGCGACAAGTGGGCGGACGCTCTCCCTGCGGTCCGTGGCTCCCGTTGTGGCTGACAAACACTCCTCCGGCGGCGTGGGGGACAAGACGACCCTGGTCGTGGCGCCCCTCGTTGCTGCAGCCGGTCTGCCTGTAGCCAAGATGTCCGGTCGGGGCCTCGGCTTTACGGGCGGGACGCTCGACAAGCTCGAGTCGATCCCAGGATTCGAGGTGAGCCTGAGCGTCGACCGCCTCATCGCGCAGGTGGCCCGGTGTGGGGTTGCCATCTCGGGGCAAACGGCCGAGCTTGCGCCGGCCGATGGGCTTTTGTACGAGTTGCGGAATGCCACGGCAACCGTGCCCAGCATCCCGTTGATCGCCAGCTCGATCATGAGCAAAAAGCTCGCCGCCGGTGCTGACGTGATCGTCCTGGATGTGAAGGTCGGGCGCGGCGCTTTCATGAGGGACCTCAGGAGCGCCCGCAGGTTGGCAGAGCTCATGGTACACGTCGGCAGGCGTGCCGGCCGGCGCGTCGTGGCGCTCCTGGCGAGCATGGATCAGCCCCTTGGGTATGCTGTCGGCAACAGCCTGGAGGTAGTGGAGGCCGTCGAGGCGCTCCGTGGGCGGGGCCCGGCGGACCTGAGCGCGCACTGCCTGGTGCTGGCCGCGCACATGCTCCTCCTCGGTGGATGTGCCCCTGACCTGAGCGCAGCACGCGAGCTGGCGAGAGCCGCGCTCCGCTCCGGGCGTGCCCTGGCCAGGCTCCGCGAGATGATCGAGTGCCAAGGCGGGGACCCGAGGGTCGTTGATGACCCGTGGGGGGTCCTGCCCCGGGCGCCGATCTCGGCGCCGGTGCTGGCTCCGAAGGAGGGGTACGTGGCGGAGCTGGATGCCGAGAGGGTGGGCCTCGCGACTCTCTCGCTGGGCGCCGGCCGGGAGCGCAAGGGGGAGCCAATCGATCACCGGGTAGGAGTTGTCCTCCACAAGAAGGTGGGGGACAAGGTTCGGGCGGGCGAGCCGCTCTTCACGGTGCACGCCGCCGATGCGGCCTCGCTGCACCGGGCAACCGGGGAGGTTCTGGCCGCCTATCGCTGGAGCGGCTACCCGGTTCGGCGGCCGCGGCTGTTGCGTGGGGTCATCGGGGCCGAGGCCGCCGCATCCTGCGACTGACTCCGAGTGCACTCACCACTGTGCGCGGGCCCGCTCCTCAATCACCCGACGGTAGACGTCGGCCGTACGCCGGGCTATCACCGGCCAGCTGTACTGCTCGAGGATGACGCGATAGGCGTTCTCTGCTCGCTGCTGTGCCCAGTCCGGCCGGAGCAAGGTGTGGAGTATCCCCCAGGCCAGTGATTCCGCGTTGTTGGGATACACGGTGATTCCGGTCTCGGCGTGCCTGACGACCTCCGCCAGGCCACCGACCTCGCTGACAACGACCGGCGTGCGGGCAGCCATCGCCTGCAGCGCCACGATCCCAAAGGGCTCGTACAGACTGGGGAAGACCGCGCAGCTTGCGACGCAGTAGAGGCGGTCGCGGTCCTCGTCGGGAATAAAGCCGGTGAAGAGGACCTTGTGGGCCACGCCAAGGAGCGCAGCGCGGTTCCGAAGCTCCTCGGCGGCGGGTCCCGTCCCGGCAATGACGAATTTGGCGCGAGGGTACTCCCGAAGGACGCGCGGGACCGCCTCCAGCAGGATGCCCACGCCCTTCTCGTAGACCAACCGCCCTACATAGAAGACGATGTCCTCCTCGGGCAGCGCATACATCGCGCGAAAGGACGAAAGGTCCTGACCGCGCCAGCGGGCAAAGGCGTCGGCGTTGACGCCATTGGGGATGACGTCGATCTTGTCGGCGGGCGTCTGGAAGTAGCTGGTTACCTCCTGGGCCATGAAGCGGCTGGCGCAGATCACCCGCCATGCCTCGTACGTCAACCACCACTCGGCGTTGTTGATGGCATGCTGGACGTCGCTGCTGAGGCGGCCGCGCCCCCGGCCGCGCTCAGTCGCATGGATGGTGGCCACGAGTGGCGTCTTGAGGCTGCGCTTGAGGGCAACCGGTGCGAACGCGACGAGCCAGTCGTGGGCGTGGACCAGGTCGAAGGGGCCGGTCGAGTGCCACAGGTTCTCGGCGTGCTTCTCCATAGCCAGATTGGTCTGCCAGGCCGAGGTGTAGATGTCGGGGGCGTCGAAAGTGGGCGGGTCTATCCTGTGGATGACGTAGCCCTCCCCCTGCTCTTCGCTGGGCCCGCCCGCCCACCGGGGCGTGACCAGGTGTACCTCGACGCCGTCGCGAGCGAGGGCCGGCACGAGATTGGCGACGTGCTCCCCCAGGCCGCCTACAACGTGGGGCGGAAACTCCCACGAGAACATCAACACCCGCATGTAGCATCCTCCCAAAGGTCTGTCGCGCCTCAAGGGGCGCCGATCATTCGTCCTGCTCCTGTCGCCATCCCGTCTCGAGGCCGGCGTCTATAAAGGCCTCGACCGCGGCCTCGTACTCCTCGGGCGTGATCTTTCTGCCGAGGACCGGATCCCCAACGGCGCGATGCGCTGGGAAGTACTGACCCATGATGCTCACATGGATCCGTGGGGATAGGTTCGCTGCCAGCCAGCGGGCGACCTCGGCGCTTCCGGCCAAGCCGTCTGGCAGCACCAGGTGGCGGACGATCATTCCGCGCACGGCGAGACCGTCCGAATCCAGCACCAGGTCTGCCCCGACCTGGCGGAACATCTCGAGCAGGGCAAGGCGGTTGTAGTGCACATAGCGGCGAAAGCCCGAGAGCCTTCGGGCGACCTCCTCGTCGGCGTACTTGGCATCTGGCAGGTACACATCCACGATGCCGTCGAGCAGCCGCAGGGTCTCAACGCTTTCGTAGCCGCTCGTGTTGTAGACGAGGGGCAGCCGGAAGCCCTGAGAGACTGCGATCTCGAGCGCTGCCAGAACCTGTGGCACAAAGTGGGTGCCGGTTACCAGGTTGAGGTTGTGGCAGCCCCGCGCCTGTAGCTCGAGCATCATCGATGCCAGGCGGCAGGCATCGGCAGCCTGCCCGACGCCGAGCTGGCTGATGGGGTAGTTCTGGCAGAAGATGCAGGCGCCGGTGCAGCCTGAGAAAAAGATCGTCCGCGAGCCGCGGGTGCCGCTGATGGGGGGCTCTTCCCAGGGATGTCGATTCCAGCTCGCGACACGGGCGGTTGCCCCCGAGCGGCAGTAGCCCACCTCCCCTGCCGTTCGGTCCACCCTGCAGTGCCTTGGGCACAGTGTGCATGGGGCGAGCAAGCGCTGCGCCGCCTCCACGCGATCATGGAGCGCTCCGCTCTCGTGCAGGCGCAGATACGAGGGATAGCCGATTGCCGTTGCCACGCTCATGCCCGTCCACGCATGCTTGCTGGTGCAGAGCGGCGCTTCTCGAGGGCACGGAACTTTTCCCACTCGGGCAGGTTGCTTTCCTCTTCGAGACTGTGTCGCAGCTCCATGATCTGGTCGCGCAGGAGGGCCGCCTTCTCGAACTCGAGAGCCGCGGCGGCCTGCTTCATCTGCTTCTCAAGCTCGCGGATGAGGCGGAAGGCTTCATCGCGCGGCATCCTGGCCAACTCGGGCCCTTCTGCCTGCGCAGCGGTTGCCGTGCGCACCCGGGAGGTCAGGTCGCGGATCTCTTTGACGATGCTGGCCGGCACAATGCCGTGCCGCTCGTTGTACTCGCGCTGAATCTGGCGGCGGCGATTCGTCTCCTCGATAGCCTCACGCATGGAGTCTGTGATCGTATCGGCGTACATGATGACCTGGCCGTTCACGTGGCGCGCCGCCCGGCCCATCGTCTGTATCAACGAGGTGGAGGAGCGCAAAAAGCCCTCTTTGTCGGCATCGAGAATGGCGACCAGAGAGACCTCCGGGAGGTCAAGTCCCTCGCGGAGGAGGTTGATGCCGACGACCACGTCGTACTCGCCGAGGCGGAGGTCCCGCAGGATCTCGATCCGCTCGAGGGTGACGATCTCCGAGTGCAGGTAGTGGACCTTGATGCCGGTCTCGCGGAGATAGTCAGCCAGGTCCTCGGCCATGCGCTTGGTGAGGGTCGTTACGAGGACACGCTCGTGGCGCTCGACGCGGGCATTGATCTCTCGGATCAGGTCGTCGATCTGTCCGCGCGTGGGGCGCACGATGACCTCGGGGTCGACGAGGCCGGTGGGACGGATAATCTGCTCGACGATCTGCGTGCTGTGCTCGCGCTCGTAAGGTCCGGGCGTGGCTGAGGTGTAGATGACCTGGCCGATTCGCGCTTCGAACTCTTCGAAGGTGAGCGGCCGGTTGTCGAGCGCGGATGGCAGCCGGAAGCCGTACTCGACGAGGACCTCTTTGCGGGAGCGGTCGCCATTGTACATGCCATGGAGTTGTGGCACGGTCATGTGCGACTCGTCGATGATCAGCAAAAAGTCCTCGGGGAAAAAGTCGAGCAGCGTCCACGGCGGGTCGCCGGGCTTGCGTCGGGAGAGATGCCGGGAATAGTTCTCGATGCCGGAGCAGTAGCCGACCTCTCGCAGCATCTCGATATCGTAGCGCGTGCGCTGCTCGAGCCGCTGGGCTTCGAGGAGCTTGTCCTCCGCACGGAGCTCGGCGAGGCGCACCTCCAGCTCGGCCTCGATGTCAGCGAGTGCGAGGGTGAGCTTTTCTTGCGGCGTGACAAAGTGCTTGGCGGGGAAGATGCTGAGCGTCTCGTGCTCGGCGAGTACCTCGCCGGTGAGCGGATCGACTTCGAGGAGACGCTCGATCTCATCGCCCCACAGCTCGATGCGGTAAGCTGTTTCACCGTAGGCGGGCTGGACTTCCAGTGTATCTCCGCGGACGCGGAACTTGCCGGGGCTGAGGGCGGCATCATTGCGCTCGTAGTGGATCTCGACGAGGTGGCGCAGAATCCTGCTGAGTCCGCGGCTCTCACCCCTTGCCAGTTGCAGCACCTCGCGCCCGTACTCCTCCGGATCGCCGAGGCTGTAGATGCAGGAGACAGAGGCGACGATGATCACATCGCGCCGGGTCAACAGCGCCGAAGTGGCCGCGAGCCGGAGGCGCTCGATCTCCTCGTTGATCGAGGCGTCCTTCTCGATATACGTATCGGTGCGCGGGAGATAGGCCTCCGGCTGGTAGTAGTCGTAGTAGGAGACAAAGTACTCGACCGCGTTGTGCGGGAAAAAGTCGCGGAACTCGGCGTACAGCTGGGCAGCCAGTGTCTTGTTATGGGCGATGACCAGCGTGGGCCGTTGCACGGCGGCGATGACGTTGGCCATGACGAAGGTCTTGCCGGTGCCCGTCGCTCCGAGCAGCGTCTGGTGTCTATCTCCGCGCCGCAGGCCTTCGACCAGGCGCTCTATGGCCTGAGGCTGATCGCCCGTAGGCTTCAGGTCTGTGACCAGCTCAAATGCAGGCATGGCACCATCCAAACACGAAGCTTCCCTCGACTTTGGCCTTTCGCCGCGCGCCCCCCCGCCCCCCGCGGCCGCCGCCGCCGCGGCCCCCCGCGACCCTGTGTTCGCGGGCCCCGCCCCC
>JAIMBM010000002.1 GCA_023511475.1 Anaerolineae bacterium | reverse complement strand
GCGCTGACCTGGGTCTGGGACGCGTACCAGCGCGCCCTTAAGAACGAGATGCTGGCCCGCGAGCGGCAGGGACGCCTCAGCCAGACCCTGAAGGCACTGGATGAGGCGCAGTACCGGCTAGAGCGCAACAACTATCTCCTGGCCCTCGCCCGCGATGAAGCTGAGGAGGCACGACAGGCCAAGCAGCAGTTCATCCAGACCATCAGCCACGAGCTGCGCACCCCATTGAACCTCATCATAGGCTTCAGCGAGATCATGGCCAATGATCCGGAGACCTACGGGGATATGGCATGGCCGGCAAACCTCCGCAGCGACGTCGAGCAGATTTACCGCAGCAGCCGGCACCTTGCGTCCCTGATCGATGACGTCCTTGATCTATCGGCGGTGGAAGCGCGTCGGATGCGCCTGTCGGTGCAGCAGGCCGACATACGACAGGTCATCGAGGAGGCCGTGTCGGTAGTGCATGGCCTCTTCGAGCGGAAGGGTCTATACCTCAAGATCGATATCGCGCATGATGTGCCGGAGTTGGTCCTGGACCCTCTGCGTATCCGCCAGGTCTTGCTCAACCTCCTCAGCAATGCAAGCCGCCATACGGATGCAGGTGGAGTCAGCATCACAGTGAGGCGGGCGTCCGGCTATGTCGAGGTGAGCGTCGCCGACACCGGCAGTGGCATTGCGCCGGAAGATCGACACAAGGTGTTCGAAGAGTTCGGTCGCCTGGACGGACCGGGCAAGCGCGGCGAGGGCACCGGCCTTGGATTGGCCCTGAGCAAGCGGTTTGTGGAGCTGCACGGCGGGACCATGGACTTTGAGAGCACGCCAGGGAAGGGAACCAGGTTCTACTTCTCCCTTCCTGTGCCTTCGAGAGATGCTCTTGTGCCTCAGCCGCAGCTGCTCAGAACGCCGGGTAGGGCAGCCCCTCCGGGGACACGGAACCTGCCCTTGCTGTTGGTCACAGGTGTGGACTCGCTGCAGATGGCAGCACTACGCCGCCTCGAGGGCTTTGCGGTGATGGAGGTCTCCCGGCCGGAGGACTTGGCTCGCCTGGTCGAGCAGTACGGACCAGCCGGCCTGGTGATCAACAGCGGCGACGACAACTCTTCCGCTCTGATCCAAACCTGGTCTTCCCATGCGCCATCTGATCTTCCCATCATCACTCTGGCTCTGCAGGATAGCTTCAGCCGTCCCCAGCCGCTGCACGTGCACGAGTTTCTGCTCAAGCCCGTGACCAGAGAGAGGTTGCTCGAAGCCATCGGCCGGCTTCGGGCTACGGTCGAGACGGTCCTCATTGTCGACGACGACCTGCAGGTGGCCGAGTTGCTGAGCAGGATGCTGGAATCTGCGGGGAGAGGATGGCGGACGGTCAAGTGCTTTTGCGGGCAGGAGGCGCTCAACCGCATGTTCCGGGAGCCACCCGACCTGGTCCTGCTGGACCTGGCCCTCCCCGACCTGGACGGCCAGACCGTCCTGCAAACGATGCGGAACAGCCGGCTCCTGGCGAGCACTCCGGTGATCGTAGTGACTGGGCGTGATCACCTTGATATGATCGAGGGAGGCCGGACGTTGACTCTGTGCCGGGGAAAGGGATACACCAGCGGCGAGCTGTTGGCCTACCTTCGGCTGCTCCTCAGCACCCATTCTCCCGGGCACGCGGCCCTAACACGCGCTCCAGCGTGGCCAAAAGCTCCAGCCGCCGGACAGGCTTCCTGACAAAGGCCTGTGCGCCCAGAGAGAGCGCGAGGTCGGGCTCGTTGAGGACCGAGCAGACGACTACCGGGGTCGCTGCGGTCGAGGGGCGGCTGCGCAGATCGCGGAGCGCCTGCCAGCCGTCCACAGTCGCCATCATGACGTCGAGGATGATCGCATCCGGTTTCGTATCGATGGCCAGACGCAGGGCCTCACTCGCGCTCCTGGCGCCTATTACCTCATAGTTGTGCGGTGTCAGATAGCGCTCGAAGAGGGTATGGGCGGCCTCGACATCATCGACCACCAGCACCCGGGCGCGGCTTACCCGCGGTAGCTCAAGAGTGATCCGGGCCCCGCCTGCCCCATTGGCTTCATGTCTCAGATTGCCTCCCTGCTTGCCGATGAGCAGCGTGGCGAGCCGCCAATCCTCCTCGCAAAGATCCAGAGCAGGTAGGGGGCAGCTCAGGACGAGTCCCACCATCTGGCCGGCATCGGCGACGTGCCCAACGATCCTGCCCTGGCCAAGGCTGCGGATCAGCAGGCGCATCACCCGCAGCAACGCCTGACGAGTCAGCGTGGGGTCCACGAGAACCTGTAGTGCACGAGGGGAGGCGGTCACCTCGATCTCGGTGCGAAAACGCTGCACCAGCGGCTCCAGCATCCACCGCACATCCTCGATCAGACCCTGGATGGGGCACGGCTGCCGCTCCACTTTCCAGCCTTCGAGATGCTGCAGGAGGGGCTGCGTTTCTACGAGTTCCTCGGGGGACTCGTCGCAGGGCGACGCATCGTCCGATACGCGGCGCTGCCAGAGGATGGCGGCCATTGCGTCGATCCCCTTGCGCTCTTCGCGTTGCAGTTGCCGTCGGCTCAGGCCAAGCTCTTCTTGAAGGTGAAGGAAACCCATGCCCTTGATGTAGCGATAGTACAGAGCACGGTAGCTCCGCCACTCCGGCATGTGGGAGGGCACATGCTCGGGCGGGCGCAGGGTCTCGATGGCTTCCTTGAGCATGGTCCGCAGGGCCTGACCGCGGGATAGGGACCTCGGCAGATCGGGGCCAACCAGTTGCCTGGCCAGAGGATGCGATTCCAGGTATGCGGGATCGTGCAGATGGGCCAGGGCGTCTCTGAGGTCGTTTCGGAACTGGTTCTGGTCGGGCATCCCGGGTCTCCTCAGGGCCGGGTCACATCCTCCAGGCTTCGGTTGGCGCCAGCCTGGCGCGAAATCGTCGCGAGCGACAGGAGATCGCCCGTATAATGGGGGTGTAAGGTCCATCTTACCGGCAGATGGAGGCTTTGTCAAGAGCAGAGAGGAGGTAACTTGCCGGGGTTCGCCATCACGGGAAGTTGCGGAAGTGGATGCGAGCGGTCAAGGTGAGGCTATCGTGGATATCCCTGCAAGCATGAAGCAAAGGGGGGAAAAGATGACCGAGGTCAGCAGACGCAGATTCCTCGAGCTTACGGTCTCGGCTCTGGGAGCCGGGCTCCTCGCCTCCTGTGCGCCTGGCGCACAGCCCACACAGGCACCTTCCACGCAGGCTCCCAGCCAGGCTACGCAGGCACCTGCCGAGCCAACCAAGGCTCCAGCTCCAGTGACGACGGGACAGGGCCTGGAGGGCAAGACGGGCGTGCTGTGGGGTCTGCAGTATGACCCTCACGTGGCCACCTACGTCCGTCTGGCGACGATGTTCAAGCAGAAAACCGGGGCCATCCTCGCTGTGGAGCCACAGGACTGGCCCATCGAGGCCAAGCTGATTGCGGCCCTCGCGGCCGGGACGCAGCCCGACGTGGTCTGCATCATGGGAATGTCGTGCATGCCTCTCTATATCCAGGACGTGCTGCTGCCCCTCTCCGATGTGGTCTACAACGCCAATGGCATCAGACCCGAGGACGTGCTGTTCGACGATGCCCGGCAGGCCTACACCTGGAAGGGCGAGATCTACGGCGTGCCCACAGAAGGGGGCGGCCTGGGCAACGTGGTTAACGTCCCGGTGGAGGATGTCGAGAGCCTGGGCCTCGCCGGCAAGTATCCTCCCACTGATGGTACGATCTGGTGGGATAGCCACGATGAGATGTTCGAGCTGGCCAGGGCGCTCCAGATCGAAGAGGGTGGCAAGGTTGTGCGGTGGGGGCTCAGCAGCAAGGGGTGGGACGGCCCAACCTATCTGGGCATCGTGCGCTCTCTCCTCGACGCGCGGGGCACCGACTGGTGGGACCTCACGAACGAAAAGTTCAACATCGACACGGAAGAGGGCGTGGTGGCCATGCAGTACTTTGCCGAGACGCCGGTCAAGCTGGGGATCGAGACCGAGCTGGACCAGTCCCACGTCGACGCAGCACTGGCTGGCAAGGTGGCCCTCGCCCGCGGCAACGCGGCGGTCAGCACACAGGCAGGCGCGCTGGGCTACCACTTTGAGATCGCAGGCGTGCCCAAGGTCGTCGGCGACAAGCCTCCGCTCTCCGTCTCCGAGGCAGGCTGGGGCTTTGTGGCGCCGAAGGCGGCCAAGAATCCCGATATCGCAGTCGCGTTCCTGCGATTCATGGCGACCGAGGAAGGCCAGAAGGGCTACTGCACGATCTACGATGGCCAGCCCTGCATCGCCTGGAAGAGCCTGATCGGCAAGTACGATCACTGGCCGAATCAAGACCCCAACTGGCCGCAGCGCAAGTTCGGCGAGATCCTGCAGAAGCACCTGCTGCCTCTGGCCCGGTACTATGGAGAGGCGGCGGGGTACATGGGAGAGGTCGCCGACATTGTGGGCGAGTTCGCGTCCAAGGTGCGGATGAAGGAGATGACCTCTGCCGAGGCCTGCAAGGGGATACAGGAGCGTTGCGAGGCCCAGCGCAAGCAGTGGCTTGAGGACATGAAGCAGTACGAGAAGAAGTAGCAGCGCGGGGGAGGAAGGGCCTTGGCCTCATCCCCAGCCCTTCTCCTCATGCCGGAGGTTCCGTGCATCAGCACGGAACCTCCGGGCTGTCTGGAAAGGAGCAGGTCGGTGGCCGAGAAAGAGCGCCTGGTGGCAGGTGCCGGGGGCATCCCGCGGGCGGAGATGTGGCGGGGTAGTGACGCTACGACCCTTGCCCGGATCAGGAGAGAGGCGCGGAAGGCGCTGCGCAAGCCCCAGTTCTGGTTCGGCCTCGCGGTGCTCGTGCCGTCGCTGATCTGGTACGGCATCTTCAGCTTTGGGCCCATCCTGCAGGCGTTCCCCATGGCGTTTCGGTACTACAAGATTGTGGACCCGGCACACAGCCCCTGGGTGGGGCTTGATAACTTTCGCTTCGTCCTTGGGGACCAGCTCCTCCGCATCTCGGCCAAGAACACCGTCACCTGGGCAGTCCTGGCCTTCACCCTGATGCTGCCCTTGAGCCTCTTCATATCCGTGTGCCTGGCCAACGTGGCCCGGGGACGGAACCTCTACCAGGCGATCATCTTCCTGCCGGTGGTGGTTTCGCTTGTGGCCGTCTCCCTCTTGTTCCGGATGGTTCTCGATCCCGAGGTCGGCCAGGTGAACCGGCTCCTGGCAATGCTCAGCCTGCCGCAGCCGCGGTGGCTTTCTGACACCAAAACGGCGCTGCTGACCTGCGTTTTGATCGGCACGTGGAAGGGGTTGGGCTTCCATGTGGTGATCCTTACTGCCGGCATTCTGAACATCCCTACTGAGCTGTATGATGCGGCCCAGGTGGATGGCGTCAACGAGTGGCAGCGCTTCCGGCACATCACTCTGCCGCTCCTCGGCCATACCCTGCTTCTGATCACGGTGCTCCTGGCTATCGGGTGCCTGCAAGAGTTCACCGCGCCGTTCGTGTTGACCGAGGGTGGGCCGGGAACTGCGACCTACACCTACAACATGTTCATCTACAAGGAAGCATTCCAGCAGATGCGATTTGGCATTGCTACCGCGGCAGCCCTCCTGCAGTTCGCCGTTATCCTGGTCATCACGCTTCTGCAGCTCAAGCTGCTGCGGCCCCAGTGGTCGTACTGAGGGATGGAGGGTAGGTGCGATGGAACTAGCCAGCGCTCGCCAGCGCAGGCACCGCCAACCCCTGGGCAGGACGCTCGCCCAGATTGCGCCACATATACCTCTGATCCTGTGCTGCTGTTCCTCGATAGTGCCCTTCCTGTGGATGCTCATGGCATCCTTCAGGAACTATAAGGAGCTCGTCACCTCGCGGAGCTTTTTCCCGCAGGTGTGGACGCTGAAGAACTACCAGGACATCATCACGCGGGTCAACTTTCCGGTGGCCTTCAAGAACAGCGTCATCGTCGCCATCTCGGTGACGGTCGTGATGGTCCTCACCTCTTCGGCCCTCGGTTTCGTCTTTGCCAAGTATCGTTTCTGGGGCAAGGAGCAGCTCTTCACAATCCTCCTTTCGACCATGATGGTGCCCTTCGCCGTTGTGCTCGTGCCACTGTACCTCACGGTTGGCAAACTGGGCCTCATCAACCAGTTGGGCGGCATCATCGTGACCGGGTTCTGGTCGACATTCGGCGTGTTCATGATGCGCCAGTTCATGGAGACCATTCCGACGGAGATCATCGATGCAGCCAGAATCGACGGGGCGGGTGAGCCGAGGATATTCTTCACTATCGTCATCCCGATGGCCTCGGCGCCCATGGCGGCCCTGGCCACCTTTGGCTTCATGGACAACTGGGATAGCTTCCTGTGGCCCCTGGTCGTCCTCAACAGCCCGAACAAGCAGACGATCCCCCTCATTATTGCGGGCCTGCGCAGCCTATTCTGGACGCGATACGAGCTGTGGGCGGCAGGCTCGATGCTCTCGGTGGTGCCGATCATGGCCGTGTATGCCTTTGCCTCCAAGTACTTTATACGCGGCATCGCCATGAGCGGGCTGAAAGCATAGCGCCAAGGGATGGCCTGCCTGGGCCGCGGCAGGCCGCCAGGGGTAACGGACGGGGAGCAAAGAATGCCCATCGACATTGACGAGCTTCGTGCCTTGCGCTGGCCGGTGAGCAAAGCGGCACAGTATGCAGAGCGCTGTGCGTCTCTGCGCGGCTGCAACTATATCCCACGCAACTGCATCAACCCGACCCAGATGTGGCAGGAACTCGACACGCGAGTGATTGACCAGGAGCTCGGCTGGGCAGCTGCCATCGGCCTGAACAGCCTGAGGGTCTTCCTGCAGTATCTGGTGTACGAGGCAGATCCGCAGGGTCTCCTCGACCGCATGGAGGCGTTCCTCGACATTGCCGGGCGCCACGGCCACTCCACGATGTTCGTGCTCATGGACGATTGCTGGGGTCCCGAGCCGATGCTGGGCAAGCAGCCGGCCCCCATCCCCGGAGTGCATAACAGCGGCTGGACGATGAGCCCGGGGGTGACCCGTCGCCGGCCTGAGCACTGGCCGGGGCTGGAACGATACGTCCAAGGTGTGTTGCGCCGCTTTGCGCGCGATGAGCGGGTCATTGCCTGGGATCTCTACAACGAGGCCGAGACCAAGAGCCGGCCGCTGGTCGAAGCGACCTTTGCCTGGGCTCGCGAGGTCGCGCCCAGCCAGCCCCTCGTGACCTGCTGGCAGGCGGAGGACCTGGTCGACATCGTGACGTTCCACTGCTACGAGGACCCGGGCAAGCCTGAGGTTGCCCGGGAGCTCGAGAGGCTCCTGCTCACTGGCCGCCCAGTTGTCTGCACCGAGTGCCTGGCTCGGACCATGGGGAACACCCTCGATCGCTTTCTGCCCGTCTATGCCGAGGCCGGCGTAGGTTGGTACGTCTGGGGGCTTGTATCCGGCGCAACCCAGACCCGCTTCCCCTGGGACTGGCCCGCCGGGGGCCCCGAGCCCTACGTGTGGTTCCATGACCTGCTCTACCCCGACGGGACGCCCTATCGCCAGGCAGAGGTCGACCTGATCCGCTCTTATGCCGCAGCGGCCGGCCAGGGTGAGAGCGGGCCCGACAGCCGGGGCCGGTAGTCGGCCGGGAAGGGTGCGGACGGATCGGCCCGAGGGGTCCAGCCTTTTCGGCCGGTCCGGCGAGTCAGACCTTTCCAGCTCAGGAGAGCGCACATGCACATCCTCAGGCGCATGACCCGGAGGGATCTGCTGAAAGGGCTAAGGGCGGCGGCCGGCTTGGTCACGGCGGGTTGCCTGCGGAGGGCTCCGGCCCCGGCCACAGAGGCACCGCCTCCCACAGCCGGGCACGTAGCTGCGACGGTAGCCGCTACGCCTGAACCAGTGTCGCCGACCCCGACACCCGAGCCGATGGCTTCCGGGGATCGGCTGCCCACGCCTGAGCGCTTTGTAGCTTTCTGCTTCGCCGGGGCCGCCACGCCGGAAGGACGCCGCCATTTGCCGATCTCCTTCCGTTACAGAGAGCACAAGTCGGAGGAGTTCCTGCCAGAGTGGCAGGGCGAATGGGTCTCGGCACCCTCAGCGGGCAGAGTCACGCAGCACACAGTGACCCTGACCGATGGCGACACCGGCCTGCAGTGTCGCTGCGAGATCGCAGCCTATACCGATTACCCGGCTGTGGAGTGGGTAGCCTATTTCAGGAACACCGGCAGTACCGACACGCCCATCATCTCCGACATCCAGGCCCTCGATGCGCGGTTCCCCTTGGCGGCGGACCGTCCCTGCGAGCTGCACTATGCCAAAGGCTCCCAGTCGCAGGCCGATGACTTTGCGCCCCTCAAGGTTGCGTTGCCGCCGGACGGCAGCTCCGCGCTGTTCGCCTGGGGAGGGCGATCCTCGAGCGGCACGCTGCCCTTCTTCAATATCGCCCTCGATAACGAGGGAGTAGTCGGAGCCATCGGGTGGAGCGGCGGATGGCAGGCCAGCTTCTCCCGCGACGACTCCGGTCTGCACATCTCGGCTGGAATGCGGAGTACCCACCTCAAGCTCCACCCCGGTGAGGAGATACGTATGCCTCGCATCCTCCTGCTCTTCTGGCAGGGGGACCCGGTGGATGGCCAGAACCTGCTCCGCCGGTTCATCCTGGCCCATCATACACCGCGCCCCAACGGGCAGCTGTTGCAGGTGCCCATCGTGGACTCGGGCTGGGGCGAGCGACGAATCGAGGACCAGATCGCGAGGGCTCGCTGGCTGAAGGATAACGACCTGCCTGTCGAGTATCTCTGGGTCGATGCAGGGTGGTATGGTGATGCCCCCTATGACCCCAACTCGGACACCTTTGGCGACACCTGGTATCGGCAGGCAGGCAACTGGTACCCCAGCCGGGAGATCTATCCGGAGGGGCTGAAACCGCTGGGAGATGCGCTCCGGGAGATGGGGCTGGGCTTCACCCTGTGGGTGGAGCCGGAGCGCGTGTACCCGGAAACTCAGCTGGCATGTGAGCACCCTGAGTGGCTCCTAAGCGTGCCCGGCGACGCGTCGTACCTGTTCAACCTGGGGAACCCCGAGGCCCGTCGCTTCCTGACGGACAGGATCTCGGCTCTCATCGCCGAGGCGGGCGTAACCTGCTACCGTCAGGATTTCAACATGGAGCCAGCTGGGGCCTGGCAGGCTGCAGACGCCCCCGACCGCGTGGGGATGAGCGAGATCCGCCACATAGAGGGCCTGTATGCCTTCTGGGATGAGTTGCTCGCTCGCCATCCCGGGCTGATCATTGACAACTGCGCCAGTGGCGGCAGACGAATTGATCTGGAGACCATCTCCCGGAGCGTTCCTCTCTGGCGCAGCGATGTCCAGTGCTCCCTCGACTTTAACCCAATCGCCATGCAGACGCAGACGCAGGGGCTCGCTCCCTGGGTCCCTCTCAGCGCCGGCTGCTGCCGCTCGCCGGACAGGTACTCGTTTCGCAGTGCGCTGGGGCCGGGCATGGTTGTGATCTGGACCACGCGGGCCCTGGAGGAGAGGGTCGATTTCCCGGAACGGTTGCCGCTCGCGCGCGAGTTGCTCGCCGAGCTGCTGCGTGTGCGGCCGTACTTCTATGGCGACTTTTACCCGCTGGTCCCGTTCAGCCTGTCGGCCAAAGCCTGGACAGCCTGGCAGTTGCACCGGCCGGACATGGGCGAGGGACTCGTGCTGGCCTTGCGCCGCCCACAGAGCGAGCAGACGCGACTGGAATCCCCCTTGCACGGCCTCGACCCCAGCGCGCGCTATGAGCTGCAGAACGCTGATACGGGAGAGGTCACTGTCGCATCCGGCAGCGAGCTGCTGGAGAAGGGGGTGTGCATCGACATCGCCGAGCGGCCCGGGTCGGCATTGGTGCTCTACAGACAGGTTGGCTGAAGCAGCCCGCTGCCGGGAGGAGTCCTTCTCCGACAGACAGGGCTTGAGGGAGACGCGTGGCCGGGGCGTGCCCCGCTCAGCCTCAGGGAATCACAAGAGTGGCATGGGCGATGGGCGAGGTCCAGGCCTCCTCGGGTTGATGTAGCCATTAGCAGGTTAGAGGAGGGTAGGATGCTGCTCGAGGACAGGGTAGCGCTGGTCACCGGTGCCAGCCGGGGAATCGGCAGAGCGATCAGCCTGCGCTTCGCGGCCGAGGGCGCGAACCTGGTCGTCTGTGCCAGAACCAAGGCGCAGGTTGACCAGCTGGCGGAAGAGATTCGGCAGGGAGGCCGGGAGTGCCTTGGGGTCGTGGCCTCGGTAGACAATGAGGCGGAAGTCAACCGGATGGTCGAAGAGGCGCTGGCCAGGTTTGGCCGGATCGACATCCTTGTCAACAATGCCGGCATCTCCAACCCAAAGCCGTTCCTCGAGACCACCATGGCCGATTGGGACGAGGCCCTCAACGTGAACCTCAAGGGAATAGTACTGTGCACGCGCGCCGTGCTCCCGCACATGTTAGAGCGGCATCAGGGGACGGTGATCAACATCGCTTCCGGTGCCGGGCTGCGGGGGCTCCCCGGGAGCACGGCCTATGCGGCGTCCAAGGCGGCGGCGATAGCGCTCACGCAGGCCCTTGGCGACGAGCTGCTGGGGCAGGGCATCCGCATCAATGTGGTCTGCCCCGGGCCGATCAGGAGCGAGCTCCTGGATCGCTCGGGGGTGAAGGGCTTTGTCATCGGGGGAAACCCTGCCACCGTCCTGGAGATGGAGGACGTCGCAGGCACGGTGCTCTTCCTGGCCTCAGACCTGTCCGGACGGGTCAGCAGCCAGGTTTTCGTCGTACGCAGCAACAACCGCTGGTGATCGGAGGTGAGAGAGGCAATGCTGCGAGGAGTAGCACACATCGGCATTCACGTCCGGGACCTGGATCGCTCGATCAGGTTCTACACAGAGGTGCTTGGGCTCCAGGTGCGTAAGCGTGTCCGGCTGAACGAGACGACCGAGCTGGCGTTCCTGCCCCTTGGCCAGGTTGAGCTCGAGCTGATCTGCAGGTCAGGCGACTATGCCTTCGCCAGGGAAGGCATCGTGAACCATCTGGCTTTCAGGGTCGACGACGTGGCCAGCATCCTGGAGCATCTCCGCCGGCACAACGTCGAGCTGATCCACGAGCAACCCCTTTTCCAGCAGAGCCTGGGCTCACGGCTTGCCTTCTTCCGCGGGCCAGACGGCGAAAAGCTCGAGCTGTTCGAGGTGGCAGAGGATAAGTAGCGATGGGGAAGGTAAGGGTCGGCCTAATCGGTGTCGGCGGGATCGCCGGCCTCCACTGCCTCGGCTACAGAGACAACCCTCGGGCTGAGCTCTATGCCATCTGCGACGTGGACGAGCAGCAGCTCCGGCGCCGGGCCAGCGAGTGGGGGATCGAGAAGGCCTATACCGACTACCGGCAACTGCTCGCGGATCCTGACGTCGACGCC
Source organism: Anaerolineae bacterium (assembly GCA_023511475.1). GTDB lineage: Bacteria > Chloroflexota > Anaerolineae > SpSt-313 > SpSt-313 > SpSt-313. Next base: position 15,141 of record JAIMBM010000002.1, on the reverse strand, counting down.
GTCGAGGTGCTCACGCCGCACCATCTCCACGCGCCGGTGGGCATTGCAGCGATGGAGGCAGGCAAGCACGTGTCCATGCAGAAACCCATGGCGGTGACGGCGGCCGAGTGCGACGCCCTTATCGAGGCGGCAAGGCGTACGGGCAGGCTGTTCCGCGTCTTTGAGAACTTTATGTACTATCCGCCCATGCGGCGGGCAAAGGAGCTGCTGGACTCGGGCGCCATCGGCGAGCCACTCTCGATACGGATCAAGATCGTCCAGGGCAGCATGGGCCCAGGGTGGCAGGTGCCTTTCCGGAGATGGGGCTGGCGGTTTGACCCGGTGCAGAGCGGCCATGGCAGGGTCATATTTGACTATGGCTACCATTTCTTCAACATCGCCCGGTGGTTCCTGGGCGAGGTAGAGAAGACATACGCGTGGATCACGTACCGGCCCATCCGGCGAGAGCTTGCCGAGCGAGGGATCGGCTTCACCCGGGGCGTCGACCACGTCGTCGGAGGCAGCGCCCCGTCTGTCGATGAGGCAAGTCTTGCCGGTGCTCAAGAGGTCCCCGAAGAGTGGCTGATCGATAGCCCCGCCGTCGCCATCTGGAAATACAGGAACGCCGAGAAGTACGGTTCTCTCGAGGTGAACACGTCCTACGATCTGCTCGTCCGCTCCCGATACACTCCTGAGGACGAGTGGGTAGAGATCACGGGAAGGCGGGGATTCATCTGGGTCAACCGGTGTACCTCCATGCTCCTGGATCGCCCGCCGGTGGTGATGTACCGGGATGGCATCACGACCGAGTTCTCCGACATGGAGACCGACTGGGCGGCAAGCTTTGTGGCCGGGGTGCAGGATTTCGTGGACGCCATACTCGAGGGGCGCCAGCCGCCGCTGACCGGGGAGGAAGGGAAAGCGGTGTTCCAGTTCTGCCGCGCCGTACAGCTTTCAGCCAGGGAGGGGCGCGAGGTTCGCCTGGAGGAGATTCACTGAGGGCCGCGACGGGTCGGAAAGGGGCAGCTATGATGCGCAAGAGCCCGGTGGAACGTCTGGCGGAGACACACCCCAATCTCGAGGTCTGGTGGGACTCTTCCCCTCTCATCTTCGAGAGATGGGTTGAGGACACGCTGGCGGCGGCCAACCCTCGCCGGAAGCCAGTGCTGGAGGAGCAACTCCGACGGCTCTACGTGCCTGAGGATCCCGCCAGGAGCGTCTTTCGGGGCAGCACCACCAACCCGCCGTTCTCATTGAAAGCGGTGCAGAGCGACCCTGCCTTCTGGGACCGGCGGGTGGACGACCTGATCCGCACTCATCCCGAGGCCGGCCAGAAGGAGCTCTTCTGGCTGACGTACAAAGAGGTGGTAAGGCGCGGGGCTGAGATGTACCTGCCCCTGTTCGAGGCCTCAGACTGCCAGTATGGCTGGCTCTCTGCCCAGCTGGACCCTCGCCTCTCGACTGAGAAAGAGGTGATGATTCGGCAGGCTGAGGAGCTGCGCGCGACCCACCCAAACGTGATGGTCAAGGTACCGGCTACCCGGGAAGGGATCGAGGTCCTCAAGGCTCTTACCGCTAAGGGCATTTCCACCAACGCCACAGTGTGCTTCACTCTTCCTCAGATGCTGGCGGCAGCCAGGGCCGTCAAGGAGGGGATGGAGTTGGCGGTGGAGAGCGGGGTGGACCTCAGTCGATGGCGCTCGGTCATCACCATGATGGTCGGGCGCCTGACGGAGAGGGAAGAGCTCCTCGAGCAGGCACGCTGGCGAGGGATCGAGCTTTCGTGGGCGGATATCCACTGGTTCGGGATTGCGGTGTTCAGGCGGGCATACCGCATATTCCAGGATCGGGGGTACCCATCCAAGCTGCTGGCCTGCTCTCTGCGCGCCGGGCCCCGCGCGGCGGGCCGAGAGCGCTTCTGGGACGTGGAAAAGATAGCCGGAGGGGACATCATCATCACGCTGGCACCGTACGCACTGGAGCCCCTCTTTGCCATGGGGGATGGCCTGATCTTCCGGCCTGAGATTGAGGAGCAGGTCCCCGATGAAGTCCTGGACAAGATGTCCAGGATCCCCTACTGCATCCAGGCCTATGACCCCAACGGCCTGTCGCCGGACCAGTTCAACGCGCATCCGTCGACGCGGTACATGCTCGGCGAGTTTTCGAAGGCCGCCGCCGGGCTGGAAGAGTATGTGGGGGAGCGAATATCCCGGGCAAGAGGCTGAACGGGCCACAGAAGCCCAGTGCCTCGGCTGCGCAGCCGAGGCCCCGGTGAGCTGTGCCGCGCCCCAGGCGTAGCAGGGGCTCGCGGGTCTCGCTTCCCCAGGCGAGCGTGCAACCGGTGCTGGTTGCGGCAGGCCAGCTGACATACAAGGCCTGAGCCGACACCCGGCCAGCGACCCGGCTCCATCGCACACGCGAGGAAAGAGCATGCATTTCTACAGCTTTGACTTTGGGGACCCCATCTTCGAGATGGGTGGTCTGACGATCAGCGTCCAGGTGATGACCACCATCAACCTCTACGGCCTCGCGCCCGAGGCCTGCAGGTTGGAGCGCAAAGGAGCGACGTGTCACCTGAGAGCCGACCGGCTGATGTGGGCGGGCAACCAGGAGCGTGCGGACGGGAGCGTCGAGCTGGTTGTGCGTCAGGAGGGCCAAAGGCTCGTTCTCTCCGGCAGTGCAAAAGCCGGCGAGCCAATCCGCTGCTACAAGATCATCATCCGCGATCTGCCCCTCTGCACCATGTATGACAGCCTGGGAGACCAGCGGTTCTGGGGCATGGGCGGAGAGCGCGAAGTGACGCCGGAGGGCGTTGTAAGCGTCTATCCAGGCGTGACCGCCCCCGTGTGGGCCCTGCAGCGAGACGGTCAGCCGTGGCTGACCTTTCGTTCCCAGGACCGCGCCGTCCGCCCGAAGCGGTTTGCGGCTTACCGTCGCGGCGCGGGCGTGACCGTGGAGCTGATCTTTGAGGAGGATGCGCGCTTCTGGGACCATGACCTCTCACTGCCGGAGTGGATTGTGGAGCCAGGGAGTATCGAGACGGGTCTGCGAGCGCATGCCTCCTTCCTCGAGGCAGAATGTGGCCTGGTGCGCTGGTCCGAGCGCCGGGACATGCCTGCCTGGGCACGGGATATCTGCCTCGTGCTCAGCATTCATGGCATGCACTGGAGCGGCTACATCTTTAACACATACGACCAGGCGCTCAAGATCGTCGACTGGGTGTGCCGGCTTATCGATGGGCGGCGGGTGCTCGTCTTTCTGCCGGGCTGGGAAGGCCGCTTTTACTGGCAGTATGGCGACTACCGGCCTGACCCTCGCCTCGGCGGTGCGGAAGGCTTTGCGCGGCTCTGCCGGGGCGTCCGCGAGCGGGGTGCCCATGTTATGCCCATGTTCGGGGCAAACTGTGCCAACGCCTGGTTCGACAACTTTGCCGCTTTCGGGCCGCAGTCTCCCATCCTCTCGGGGACACGCCTTGTCTTTCAGGGTAACCGCCCCGACTGGGACCTGAGCCGCAGCGGTGATACCGGGTGGCAGGCGTGGCTGAACCCTGGCGCCCCCGCCTGGCAGGATGAGCTGGTCCGCCAGGTGAGCAGCCTGGTCAGCCGCTTTGGCTTCGATGCCGTCTTTTTCGACACCACCGAAGCGTGGGACAACGACCCAGACCACGCGGTCTTTGACGGACTGCGACAACTCGCCTCTCGGCTGCGAGAGGTCCACCCTGACCTGCTGGTCACGGCGGAGAGCTGGTATGACCGCCTGCTCGGAGTGTTTGCGGCGTTCCACGCTGCACCCCTCGGCCCGGGAGCGTGGATGGCCGACTATGCCCGGCGCTGGGCGCACCTGTGCGAGGCCGAGCCTTCGCGGGGCAGTACGGGCGTGCACGAGCTCGGCTACACGCCTTATGTGGAGCAGGAGCTCGCCCCTGGCTACTGGCCGACCATTACCTTTGTCGAGAATACACTCGAGAAGGCTCAGCCCAAGGTAGAGGATATCATCGCGCTGGCGCGGGAGTACGCTGACCGCTTTCTGGCTCCTCTGCCCGACTGATGGCAAGACCGAAGGAGGTACACTGTGCCGCTGGCTGCTGACGAATCCGCATTTGTAGATAACACGCCGTTCGAAAAAGAGATGGCGCGCCTCTGGGGCGACTGGGGCTGCTGCTCCGAGGTGGGCCGGCTGCGGGCCGTTCTCCTGCACCGCCCCGGGCCAGAGCTGGAGAGCGTGCGCGATCCTGCCGCGTCGCTGTTCGTGGAGCGCATGGACCTGGAGCGTGCCCGCGCCCAGCATGACGCCCTTGCGGACGTATACCGCGCCAACGGCGTGCGAGTGTACTACATCGAGGACGCCCCTCCAGAGAAACCGAACGTAGTGTTTGCCAGGGACCTGGTCGCCATGACGCCCGAGGGAGCGATCGTAGCGCGCATGGGCACATCGGTCCGCCGGGGTGAGGAGCGGTTCGCGGCCGAGGCGCTTGGGGTTCTCGGGGTGCCGATTGTGCGCACCATCACCGGCACGGCAACCTTTGAGGGCGCCGACCTGATGTGGGCGAACCGCGACCTGGCGTTCGTCGGGGTCAGTCGACGCACGAACGTTGAGGGCGCGCAGATGGTCGCCGCAGAGCTTCGGCGGATGGGCGTGGGCGAGGTTGTGTTTGTGCACGTGCCCTACAGCGAGGGCCATCTGGATGGGTTCATGAACTTTGTGACGCGCGATACCGCAGTCGTTTTCCCGGTGCAGGTTCCATACACGGTGGTGGAAGCGCTGCGACGGCATGGGTACCGCATCATTGAAGTGGAGAGCATCCGGGAGATCAGGCACGGCTGCGGCCTCAACTTTGTCGCCCTGGAGCCGGGCCGGGTGGTCATGCCCGCCGCCGGCAATGTCGAGATCCGTCGCAAGCTGGAGGCGGCCGGCGTGGAGTGCATTGAGGTCGAGATCGATGAGCTCATGAAAGGCGGAGGGGCCGTGCACTGCATGACGGCCTTTCTCAAACGAGACGAGCCCTGACGGGTGGTAGCCCGCGTCCCGCGCACGTGCGGGGACGCTCCCCAGCAACTGGAGGCGACGGAACATGGTTGAGCAGGGCTGGAACACCGACGAGTGGATGGACGTGCGCCTGGTGACCGATCCCGAGCCCCGGATCGGCTATCGCACCGCCCTGGCAGCCTATGAGGAGGCGCTGATCAAGGGTCGCTTTGTGGGCTGCGGCTGGAATGCAGCCGGGTACCTCAATGCCTGGAAGGATTCGCCCTTTGACCCTAACGCGCATCCCACGCCCCAGGCCTTTTGGCTCGAGATCGACGGCCAGCTTCTCGCCTCCCACTGGGAGTGGGCCGGTTTCGATCAGAAGGGAGAGGACAAGGGGCTACACGCGATCGTGACCTTGCGCCACGGGGTGCGGCCGGTGACGGTCTCGGTGCACATGCTGCTCGATGGCACCCCGGTCATGACGCGCTGGCTTGAGATCACCAACACCGGCACGCAGCCTGCCGCCCTCGGCGCCGCCTTTCCCTGGAGTGGCATCCTGCAGACCCTGAAGCGCTGGCAGGCCCATCTGCCGGACAGGCACGCGCCCCTGTTCTCCGTGGGGTATATGGCCGACGATCACTGGGGCGACGAGGGGAACTTTCAGTGGCAGCCGTTGCCCAACGGCATATTCCGCATCGACGGCCGCTATCGTCGCGACCGACATCGCCACCCGATGTTCGTCCTGCATAGCCACGCCACGGGCGAGTACTTTATCGGGCAACTGGCCTGGTCGGGCGGATATGCCTTTGAGTTTGACCTCGACGCCGACCTCTGGTCCTGGTCCGATGATGCGGGGGCCTGTCTCTTCTTACGCGCGGGCCCGGAGGCCCCGGCCCCCCAGCGCGTTATCGCTCCCGGCGAGACGGTGCGCACACCCGAGGTCCATCTCGGGCTGACCATGGGCGACCTTGACGGGGCGATCCAGGCCATGCATGACCACCTCCGTCGGAGCGTCTTCATGCCGCAGCCGCGTGGGCGCGGGGGTTGGGTCGAGTGTGGCATTGGGCCGGAAGTCGAGATCACGGTGCCCTGGGTCCTGCAACAGCTAGAGACTGCGGCAGCCCTCGGTGCGGAGGTGTTCTTCATCGACGCCAGCTGGTACTCGCCGCCGCACAGCGACTGGTGGTCCACTGTTGGGGATTGGCAGGTGGACCGCCAGCGCTTTCCGGAGGGCCTGAAGCCGATCCGGGACCGCGCCCGCGCCAAGGGCATGCTGTTCGGCCTCTGGATGGACGCTGAGCGGGTCGGGCCGGGGAGCCGGGTCGCGAAGGAGCATCCGGAATGGCTGGCCATGGGCTACGATGGCGAGCGGCAGTTGGAAGGCATGCTTGATCTGACTCAGCCGGTCGTGGCCCAGTGGATGGAGGAGCAGATCGCGCGGGTGATCCAGGAGCACGAGCTGGACTTTTTCCGGCTGGACTACAACGTGCATGGCCGCGGACCACGTGCGCACACCGTGCGGGATGGCTTTGTGGAGAACGGATACTGGCGCTACTACGAGGCTCTGTACGCCATCTTTGAGCGCCTGCGTGCCCGTTTCCCGCATGTGATCCTGGAGGCATGTGCCGGTGGTGGAGGACGTACCGACCTCGGCCTTGTGCGGCGGTTCAGCCACACCTGGGTCACCGACTGGCCGATAGCTCCCCGGTCCTTCACCATAACCAACGGAATGACCATGGCGCTGCCGCCAGAGTACGTCGACCGGCTCATCGCCGGGCAGAACGGGCATCTCACCGGCGACATCGACTTCCAGGCTCGCCTGCTTCTGTTTGCGCGACCCAGCCTCGGGTGCTTTTCCCCACTGGGTTTCCCGCTGAATCCGGTCCAGATTGCGCGCGTTCGCCACATGGTAGACCTCTACAAGGGCTTTGTGCGCCCCTTCATGAGCACGGGCCGCATCTATCACCACACTCCGACTGTTGAGGGCCCGGAACCCCAGGGCTGGGGGGTGCTGGAGCTGGCCTCGCGCGATCGGCGCAAGGCCATCGCCGGTGTTTTCCAGCTTTCGGCGCCGCGCGAGCCTGAGTATGTGCTGCGCCTGCGTGGCCTCGACGTTGGTCTGCGCTACCGCGTGACCTGGGACAACACCGGCCAGACCTGCGAGGTCGACGGGTTCGTGCTGATGAAGCAAGGCATCGTCGTGCGCCTGGAGGGTGCCCTGACTTCGGAGCTGCTGCTGTTCGAGGCGGTCTGAGATGATGGGCTCAGTTCTTTCCCGGGCCGGCCGGCGTCCGCAGAGATACCCCCATCGGCCGAGGGGTTCGGGAGGGCAGCCATGAAGCGCTCGCCGGCATGCCTGGCTCGCGCCATCCACAATGCTACCTTGCCGCCCGGCTCCCTCGCCATCTTCTGGCTGGGCCAGGCCGGGTTCTGCTTCAAGACGCCAGGCGGAACGACCATCCTGGTAGACCCCTATCTCTCCGACTGCGTGGAGCGCCTGGCGGGGTTCAAACGCATCATGCCCTCCCTCCTCCGGCCAGAGGAGGCAGAGGTCGACTGGGTGATCAGCACCCACAGCCATCCCGACCATCTCGATGTCGACGCCGTACCGGTGCTGGCGCGGAGTCCACGCACGCGCTTCATCGGCTCGCCCGACTGCGGTCCCATCTATGACGAACTGGGCATCCCTCCCACACGGTGCGCCACCCTCAGAGTGGGGGAAAGCGTGGCCCTCGGCGAGGCCGAGCTAACGGCGGTCTATGCCGATCATGGCGCGCTCACCCCCGACGCCCTGGGGTTCATCCTCCAGGCCGGGGATGCCAGGGTATGGATCGTCGGTGACACGGCCTACCGACCTGAACGGTGGAGGGACGTCTTTCGCCAGCGCGTCGACATTATCATCCCTCCGATCAACGGCGCGTTTGGCAACCTCAACGCCGCGGAAGCGGCCAGGCTGGCCCACGATGCCCGTGCCAGGGTAGCCATCCCATGCCACTTTTGGATGTTTGTGGAGCACAACGGCAACCCGGCCGAGTTCCTTGCCGCCTGCACCGAGCGTGGCTCGGAGGTGAAACCGGTGCTCCTGGCCCCCGGGGAGATGTTCGTCTACGAGGCCCGCTTCCGGTGAGCTACCATGCAAGCAGGCGGGATAAGACAGCCTCGCGGAAGGACCTATGAGACCTCGACGCCTTCGGCTCGACGATGGAACCTGCATCGGCTGCATGTCCTGTGTGGTTGTCTGCGCTGAGCGGCACAACCTGCGGAGCTCGCTCAGCCGCTCTCGCATTCGTGTGGAGGTCGATACCCTGTCGGCCCGGCACATGAGCCGATACTGCCGCCAGTGTGTGCACGCGCCCTGCGCCACGGCATGTCCCGTGCAGGCGATTGAGTTTGACGAGCAGCTTGGCGTCTGGATGGTCGACGCCGGTCGGTGCACCGGCTGCGGCGCATGTGTGGAGGCCTGTCCGTTCGGGGCAGTGTGGCTGGACCCCGTGGATGGCGTCGCCCTCAAATGCGACCTGTGTCTGGGCAGAGCCTGGTGCGTGGAGGTCTGCCCACCGCGCGCGCTGAGCGTCGTGGGACGGGATGAGGAAGCTGAGAATGACTGAGAGGTTTGGAGGCTGGGCGGGCAAGAACCTGCGCGTAGACCTCAGCCGTGGGCAGATATGGACCGAGCCCTCACTCGAGCTCGGTCGCAGCTACATGGGCGGCCGGGGCGTCGCGGCGCGCATCGCCTGGGAGGAGATCCCGCCCGGCACCCGGCCCTTTGACCCGGCCAACCGGTTGATCATCGCCGCCGGGCCCCTTACCGGCACCTCCGCCCCGAACTCGAGCCGCACGACCATCTGTACGTTGAGCCCGCAGGCCTATCCCTACGAGTGGTTCACATACTCCAGCATAGGCGGGTTCTGGGGCCCTGTGCTCAGATACGCCGGCTATGACACGATCATCATTCAGGGGAGCTCGCCCGAGCCCGTCTACCTCTGGATCAATGACGAGCGCGTCGAGCTCCGCAGTGCGAGGCACCTGTGGGGCGAGGGGATCAGCGCAACACAGCGCGAGATCATGCGCGAGCTCGGCCAGGACGTGCGGGTCATGGCCATCGGCCCGGCCGGCGAGCGCCTGTGTCGGATCTCTACTATTGGCACGGGCGCGGGATCGGCGGCCGGACAGGGTGGCTTTGGCGCCGTGATGGGCGCCAAACGTCTAAAGGCCATCGCCGTTCGGGGGACGGGGGAGATTCCCCTCGCCCATGCGGAGGCTTTCTACGACTGCACGCTCGCCATCGCCAAGGCCGCTGAGGCACCGGCCGGCTGCCCGCGTCGACAGAGCCTGGACCCCGAGCTCGTGGCCCGCTACGGGCAGCGATTCAGCGCCTGCAGCCAGCAATGCGCCTATCCCCGGTGTTACATCTGCCGCGCCTACGACAGGGTGCCTGGGGTCCTCCATCCCGAAAAGACGTACAGCGGCCAGCTCGTGTGCGTCAGCAACCTGCTCGGCGGCGAGCCGGGCTCGTTCTACGACTGGAGGACCGGCTTTCGGGCCGGGTTCGAGCTTGGCCGGATCAGTGATGACTATGGCATCAACCACTGGGAGCTGTGCATCGGCCTGATCCCCTGGCTGCGGCGGTGTCACCAGGAGGGCCTGTTGCGAGACCTGGACGGGGCGCCGTTCGATCTGGACTCCCCCGAGTGCTGGGCACGGCTACTGCACAACATCGCCTACCGGCAGGGAATCGGCGATGCACTGGCCGAAGGGGGTGTGCGGGCCGCCCGTATTCTGGGGATGGGTGAAGAGCTGATCCCGGATTTTTACACCGCCTGGGGCTTTGCCGGGCACTGGGATGGCAGAGGGGATCGGGCCAACCTGATCGTGTTCCCCTACTGGCTGGTCACCGCACTCCAGTGGGCGGTGAGCACTCGTGACCCCATGTCCAGCGGCCATGGATACGCCCAGAACATCATGATGTGGTCGCCCATGCGCAGCCCGGGGGAGGGCCTGGATTGGGAGGAGCTGGCGGACGTGGGCGAGAAGGTGTATGGAACACGCCAGGCCGTCCATCCCTTGAGCGGCTACGAGGCCAAGGCATACCCTGCCGTGTTTCACGGGCACCGCAGCGTGATCAAAGACAGCCTCACCCTGGATGACCAGGCCTATCCGCGCATCTATAGCAAGAGGACGCCCGACCATCTTGCACGCGCGGGGGGCATGCCCGGCCCATCCTTTGAGTACCACATGTTCAGGCTGGCAACCGGGCTCGACCTCAGCGAGCTCGATTTCGAGCAGCTTGCCGAGCGAGTGTTCAACCTGGAGCGCTGCCTGCAGATTCGCAACTGGGGGCGTTCGCGTGCAGTCGACGAACAGGTCATTCCGTGCTTCGAGCGAGTGGAGAACTGGGTGAACCCCTTCCTGGGTGAAGGCAAAGGGCTGGACCGGGACCGGTTTGCCTCACTCCTTGACGAGTACTATGCCTTGCGCGGCTGGGATCCGGCGACGGGCCGACCGACACGGCGCAAGCTCTTGGAGCTGCGCCTGGCGGACGTTGCCGCCGCACTGGAGAGCGAGCTGCCTTCGTGAAATCGAGGAGTTGTGTACCGTCAGACACAACTCGGGGAGAAGAGTGCCATGAAGCTTGTCACTTTCCTGAAGGGCGGTAAGGCCCGGCTAGGGGCACTGCTCCCGCCCGAACATGGGGAAGCAGTGGTTGATCTGAACCAGGCTGAGCCGCGGCTACCTGCAGACCTGGTCGCCTTTCTCGCGGCCGGCGCGGAAGCGCGGTCCCTGGCGGAGGAGGTCATTGCTGCCCCGCCGCCGGAGGCGGTCCTCAGGTCCGACGGGGTTACCCTCAAAGCCCCCATCCTGCGCCCAGGCAAGATCATCTGCATCGGGCTCAACTACCGTGACCATGCGGCAGAGGCGGGAGTCCCTGTGCCGGACTACCCGGCGGTCTTTGCCAAGTACAGCAACACCGTGATCGGCCCCGGAGAGCCAATCGTTCTTCCCAGGATCAGCCAGCAGGTAGACTATGAGGCCGAGCTGGGGGTGGTGATTGGCCGGCGTGCCAAAGGAATCGCTGAGGCGGACGCCGTGGGCTATGTTGCAGGTTACCTGGCGTTCAACGACGTGAGTGCCCGGGACTTTCAGAACAAGACCAGCCAGTGGACCATAGGCAAGACTTTCGACAGCTTTGCCCCCATGGGACCCGCTCTCGTAACCGCTGACGAGATACCCGACCCCCACCGCCTGAGCATCCGTCTGAGCATTGGCGGAGAGGTCCTGCAAAGCTCGAACACCTGCAACCTGGTCTTCGGCGTCCCCAGACTGGTAGCCTGCCTCAGTGCCGTCATGAGCCTTGAGCCGGGGGACGTCATTGCCACCGGCACGCCCGGTGGTGTCGGCTTTGCCCGCAAGCCGCCCCGCTGGCTGAGGCCGGGGGATGTTGTGCGCGTCGAGATCGAGGGCGTCGGCATGTTGGAGAACCCGGTCATCGCCGAACCGGTTGCCTGATGGTCCGGCGAGCGCCACTGCAGGAGGTAGAGCAAGGGAATGCCAGTGCATCCTCTATTCGATCTGACCGGCCGCGTCGCGCTTGTGACCGGCGCCAGCAGAAACATGGGGCGGTCGGCCGCCGTCGGACTGGCCGAGGCCGGCGCCGACCTCATGATTTGCAGCCGCCGCATCGAGAACCTCGAGGACACGGCCCACGAGATCAGTCAGCTGGGCAGGCGGGTAGTTCCCGTAGCCTGCGACGTCAGCGACATTCAGCAGATCGACGAGATCTTCCGCCGGCTAGACGCCGAGTTCGGCCGGATCGACATCCTCGCCGCTATCCCCGGGCATAATGTGCTCTGCCATCCCGAGGATGTCGAGGTCGAGCAGCTCAAGTCGACGCTGCAGAGCACCCTGGTAGGCAAGTTCTACTGCTGCCAGCAGGCGGGGCGGCGAATGCTGAGGGCGGGGAAGGGGAGCATCATTGTCATGAGCTCCATCGGAGGGGTATCGGCGCTCGGGCGAGGCAACTTTGCCTACAGCGTCGCCCAGAGCGCCGCCCTCCAGATGGTGCGCGAGATGAGCACAGAGTGGGCCGGGCGCGGTGTACGCGTCAATGCCATCGCACCGGCCCAGATCGCCAATGAGGACCTCGAGAAGCGCATGAAGGCGGACCCCCATCTGAGGGAAACCTTCCTCCGTGGAATCCCCATGGGGCGCCTAGGGCATCCCGACGAGATCAAGGGAATCGTGATCTTTCTCGCCTCCGATGCGTCATCGTTCGTTACGGGAGCTGTGATTCCCATGGATGGGGGCAACCTGGCCATGAACGCCGGGGGCACGCACTATTAGGGTTGAGGGAGGCCATCCCGATCCGCTCTCGCCCTGAGGCGCCAAAGCCCGGCACCGGGCAAGGAGAGGACCTTGAGCATACCTGGAACTGTGCAGGTCGCCCTGTATCGGCAGATCCTCCTGATCCGACGTACGGAGGAGCAGTTGGTTCGCTCGTACCAGCGCGGCCTCATCCATGGCGCCTGCCACACCTACATCGGCCAGGAAGCGGTTGCGATTGGCGTCTGTGCCCACCTGCGCCCGGACGACCTTGTCTTCAGCACTCACAGAGGGCACGGGCACGCTCTGGCCAAGGGCGTGCCGCCAGGGGCGCTGATCGCCGAGCTGTTCGGGCGGGCCACAGGCTGCTCCGGCGGACGAGGAGGGAGCATGCACCTGTTCGCACCAGAGGTCGGTCTCATGGGCACCAGCGGCATCGTTGCCGCCAGCATCCTGCAGGCGACCGGCGCAGCCTACGCCTTCAGCCTCCTGAAGCAAGAACGAGTGAGCGTAGCCTTTTTTGGCGACGGGGCTGCCAACAACGGGGCCTTCCACGAGGGCATCAACATGGCGTCCATCTGGCAGCTGCCGGTCGTCTTTGTCTGCGAGAACAACCTCTATGCTACAGAGGTTCCGTTCGCTTCTGTCAGCCGCAACCCCGACGTGGCTGCACGGACGCAGGCCTATGGGCTGCCGGGGCAGGTAGTCGACGGCAACGACGTTCTCGCGGTGTACGAGGCGGCGGCCGAGGCGGTGAAAAGGGCACGGTCCGGGGCGGGCCCTACCCTTCTGGAGTGCAAGACGTACCGCACACGTCCGCACTCTGAGGGCATGCGCGACACCGGCTACCGGTCACCTGAAGAGATCGAGGCGTGGAAGGCACGGTGCCCCATCAAGAGGCTCGCCTCCCGGCTGCTGGGCGAGGGCACGGCCAGCGAGAGCGAGCTGGCACGGATCGAGGCGGAAGTGCAGGCAGTGGTCGAAGAGGCGCTGGCCTTTGCCGAGAGCAGCCCTTGGCCAGACCCGGCCACGCTTACCGATCACGTTTACTCGGTGTGAGGCAGGAACATGCGGGAACTCACATTCGTGGCTGCAGCCCGCGAGGGTCTGGCAGAGGAGATGGCCAGGGACCCCTCGATCTTTGTGATGGGCGAGGGCGTCGGCGCCCGGGGCGGGAACTTTAACACCACCACCGGCCTGTACGAGCTGTACGGTCCCCAGCGCTTGCGGGATACGCCCATCTGCGAGCGGGGGTTCACCGGGCTGTGCACCGGTGCAGCCATGGCCGGTGCCAGGCCTGTAGTCGATTTCATGTTCATTGACTTTGAGCTGGATGCCCTCGGCGAGCTCTTCCATCAAACCTCTCGCATCCAGTACATGAGCCAGGGCCGCATCAAGATGCCCATCCTGTTGCGGGGCTGCATCGGCATCTTTGGCTCTGCCGGGCCTCACCATTCGGGCAACTACTACCCTCTGTTCATGCACGTGCCCGGCTTCCGCGTTGCGGTGCCCACGACACCCGCCGACGCCAAGGGGCTGATCAAGACGGCCCTGCGCTGCAACGATCCGGTCCTGTTCCTGGAGCACAAGGGCCTGCTTAACGTCAGGGGGCCGGTGCCCGACGGTGAGCACCTGGTGCCATTCGGACAGGCGGCGGTTGTGCGCGACGGCAGGGACGTGACCGTTGTCGCTATTGCCCTCCAGGTGAAGCACACCCTGGAGGCCGCAACCCGGCTGCAACAGGAGGGCATCTCGGTCGAGGTCATCGATCCCCGCACACTTGCACCACTCGACACGGCGACCATCGCGGCTTCCGTGCACAAGACAGGTCGGTTGCTCATCGTGGACGAGGATTTCGCACCCTGCGGGGTAGGAGCAGAGATCGCGACCCAGATCGTGGACCAGGTCTTCGACGATCTGGATGCGCCCATTCGCCGCCTGAACGGGGCCTTTGTACCGACGCCCTATAGCCCTCCCTTGGAGGCAGCTGCGGTGCCAGGCGTGGAAAAGATTGCCGCAGCTATCCGCGACCTGGTGGCCGAGTAGACGTGAGGAGAGCCTCATGGCGTTCGAAGTGGTGATGCCTCGCCTGGGCTGGACGATGGAGGTCGGCACGCTGCTGGAATGGCGCAAGAAGGACGGCGATGCGGTTGAGGTAGGGGATATCCTCTTTGCCGTAGAGAGCGACAAGGCGATCCAGGAGGTTGAGGCACTGGAGGCCGGGGTCCTGCGCATCCCGCCCGATGCCCCACAACCGGGCCAACAGGTGCCGGTCGGCACGCTGCTGGCTTACATCTTGCGGGTTGGCGAGCCGATGCTGGGAGCTACGGAACGGCACGGCGAAGGCCCCTCGCGGGACGAGGCAGTCGCCCTTCCCGGCACCCCTCTCCAGCCTCCTCCGACCGCGGCCTCGGCAGAGGGGGGACCGGGTGCCACGGGCAGGCCGGCGATCAGTCCCCGCGCACGGCGGCTGGCCCGCGAGCTGGGGATAGAGTGGCAGTCGCTGCGCGGAACCGGCCGCAGTGGACGAATCGTCGAGCGGGATGTCCGCAGAGCGGCGGCCAAAGCCGCTGCAGCACCGGGCACGCCAAGGGCGACGCCGGTGGCCCGGCGCGCCGCAGAGGCCCTGTCTGTGGACCTCGGCAGGCTGGCCGCCGCCACGGACGGCCGGCGCATCACGCGTGCCGATGTGGAGGCCGCGGCGTCCGTTCGGGACGCGACCGTCACCGCCCCGCAAGAAGGCGTGCCCATCAGCCACATGCGCCGCGTCATTGCCGAGCGCATGGCTGCCAGTGCCCGTACAACGGCCGCCGTCACCCTCACAACCGAAGCGGATGCGACAGAGTTGGTGCGGTTGCGTGAGCAGCTGAAGGC
>JAIMBM010000199.1 GCA_023511475.1 Anaerolineae bacterium | reverse complement strand
CCCACAGAAAAACGGCCCCTTGCCCGCCGCACAAACGGCGGGCAAGGGGGTAGGGGGGATGGGGCATTGCCCCTCGAGTGCGTTGGCTCCACCCGTGGGGCAACCCGTCCGCCCCTGAACTGAAGGGGTATAAGGGGAGGGGTTCGCAAGCGCTGGATCGCTGGGGCGATTCTGGCGGCTTCTGCCCGATGTCGAGGGGCACGCCGCGAAAGGCCCAGTCGTCGGAGGGGGCCCCTTTACCTATGGGGTGTCTGGAGGCGGGGATGCGGGCAGCATCGCCCAGCATGGAGCCTCCGCCCATAGCTCGCACCTGCACAATTGACACCAAACGCCTATTGTGTATCCTCTTACCACGGTGCTTACCCGGTCGCGTCCCGAAAGGGACCCATCCACGGCGAGGTTGCTGCTGTGGCTAGAAACTTGTGGGATCCATGGGCAACCGGAGGAGATGCTCGCCCTGGGCAACGCTGTCAGCGGCGGTTGCGCTGCTCGTCTGTTGCGCGCTCGTGCAGGTGCCGCAGGTCCGGGCGGGAGCAGGGTCGTATGGTGTACAGTCCAGCGCAGCTGAGGCTGCGCCTGCGCAAAGCCTGAGTCAGGATTTCGTCCAGCGTATTGTGGACCTCACCAATCAGCAGCGAGCCAGCCACGGGCTTCCCCCCGTCACCCTCGATCCCGCCCTCACGAGGGCCGCTCAGGCCCACAGCGACGACATGGCTAATCACAACTACTTCAGCCACACCGGCTCCGACGGATCTGATCCCGGCCAGCGGATCGCCCGTGCCGGCTACAGCCCCATCTATGCCTATGGAGAGAACATTGCGGCCGGCCAGCCCTCCCCAGAGGAGGCGATGAACGCCTGGATGAACAGTGACGCCCACAGGTCGAATATCCTCAGCCCCTATTTCCACCACATCGGTGTGGGCTGCGCCTATCGGGAGGGCACGACCTACGGGTACTACTGGACGCAAGAGTTCGCAAGCCACGGCCCGAACAACCCGGCTCCGAGCCCGACGCCCGTGCCTCCAAAGCCCACGAGCGTCCCTCCGACCGCGACCCGTGTGCCTCCTACGGCGACGCGTATGCCGCCGACGGCCACCCGTGTGCCGCCGACGGCCACGCCCATCCCGCCAACGCCCACGCCTCCTCCGGCGACGGCCACGCCCACGCCAACACCCGAGCCAACCACACCGCCGACGATCTCCCTGCGGTACGTGGAGCGCGTGGTGGAGCTGACCAACGAGGCGCGGGCGAAGGCAGGGCTGCCGCCTCTGATGCTGGATGTGGCGCTCAGCAACGCCGCGCAGGCGCACTGCGAGGATATGGCACGCAATGGTTACTTTGGTCACATCGGCTCCGACCGGTCGACTCCGCGATGGCGGGCGGTCGACGCCGGCTACGAGCCGCTGCTTGCGTGTAAGGAGAACATCGCCGGCGGCCAGGCTACTCCGGAAGAGGTGGTCGAGGCCTGGATGGACAGCCAGGTCCAGCGAAACAACATCCTCCGGCCTGGCCTTGAGCACATCGGCGTCGGATACGCGTATCGCGAGGGCAGCCCCTACGGTCATTACTGGGCGCAGGTGCTGGCCAGCCGCCCCGGTGCAGAGATGGGTGACCCCCTGCCGGCCCCTCCCGCGCCGGCCCGGCACTCGTGGCTGCTAAGCCTCCTCTCCTTCGTGGTGCGCTGTGTGACGGGATAGGGCAGGCGCTGCGCGGCGTGCGCGGTCGCCTGCCGCCAACGCAGGAGCATAGTCGCATGCATCGTGTTCTCTTGGGGGTGGATACAGGTGGAACGTACACCGACGCAGTGGCCCTCTCCGCGGGGAGCGGCGAGGTCATCGCCTCCGCCAAGGCACTGACGACACGCGCGGACCTGGCCATCGGCATCGGTCGGGCGATCGGCGCTCTCGAGGGCATCGAGCCGTGGGACATCGCCCTCGTCTGCCTCTCGACCACCCTGGCGACGAACGCCATTGTTGAGGGGCATGGCGGCCGGGTCTGCCTGGTGCTCATCGGCTACGATCGGGAACTGATCGACGCCTTCGGATTCCGGCATGACCTCGTCGTCGATGATGTGGTCTTTGTCGGCGGCGGACACGACGTCTACGGGCGCGTGGCTCGTCCTCTGGATGAGGAGGCGCTCGTCCGCGTTGCGCGGGAACGGGCAAGGCACATAGACGCTTTTGCCGTGTCGGACTATCTGGGCGTGCGCAACCCCGAGCACGAGCTGCGTGCCCGCGCCTTGCTAACCGAGCTCACCGGCCTCCCTGTGACCTGTGGGCACGAGCTGAGCGAGGACCTCAACTCGGTGCGGCGGGCGACGACGGTGGCTCTCAACGCCCGCCTGATACCGCTGCTACGTGATCTGCTCTCGGCCCTCAGGCGGGCACTCGCCGAGCGGGGGATCCGCGCGCCTCTGATGCTCGTCAAGGGCGATGGCTCGCTGATGAGCGAGGAGCTGGCCCGCCAGCATCCGGTGGAGACGGTGCTCTCCGGCCCGGCAGCGAGCGTCCTGGGCGCACGGTACCTGACGGGGCGAGAGGACCTGCTGGTGGTAGATATGGGCGGCACGACCACCGACCTGGCTATCCTCAGGGGTGGCCGTCCGCGCTCGTCGAGGCGTGGCGCGTGGGTCGGCGGATGGCGGACTCTGGTGCGCGCCGTCGACACCCGTTCAGTGGGGTTGGGTGGCGATAGCATCGTCGCCCTGGAGCGGGGAGGCGAGCTCCGCGTGGGGCCCGAGCGCGTTGAGCCCCTGTGTCTGGCTGCTGCGGAAGATGGTGCCGTTGTGGAGGGGCTGCGGCGCCTCCTCAGCCCCGAGCGGCAGCGACCGGGCAACCCGCAGTTCTTCTCCCTGATCCGCCGCCCCCCGCCCTCCGATCTTAGTGAGACGGAGGCACAGCTCCTCAGCTTCCTGGAGGGGGGCATCCGATCGCTGGAGGAGGTTGCCCGAGAGGTTAGCTGGGCGCAGGTGTATCTCAGCTATCCGAACCGCCTGGAGGCAGGGGGCTTTGTCCAGCGCATCAGCTTTACGCCGACCGATGCCCTGCACGTGCTCGGGAGCTATGCCGAATGGAACCGCGAGGCAGCCCTGCTGGGCGCCACCATCCTGGGCCGGAGGCTGGGCATGCGTCCCGAGGAGCTGGCCGAACACGTCTGTCGGATGGTTGTCGATCGGGTGGCCTCCGAGATCGTGGCCCAGGTCGCTGCCGACGAGGAAGGGGAGGAGGACCTGCTGCAGAGCCGGGCCGCAGCCTTCTTCCTCGGTCGTGCGCTTCATCCGGAGCGGGGATCGACGCTACAGGTCTCATGCCATCTCCGGTTGCCGATCGCCGCAGTTGGGGCGCCGGTGAGGGCCTACTTCCCGCAGCTGGCCTCCCGGTTGGAGGCAGAGCTGCTGATCCCGGAGCATGCCGGGGTGGCGAATGCCATTGGGGCGGCCTCGGGTGGGGTCGTGCAGAGCGTGGAGGTGGTGGTCGAGCCCGAGTACGTGGTCGGTGGCATCGCCTCCTACCGGGTCTACTCCAGCGCGGCGTGGCGCGAGTTCGGCACTCTGGAGGAAGCTCTGGCCTACGCGGCCGAGGCGGGGCGCGAGCTGGCAATGGCCGCTGCACGTCGCGCCGGCGCGGAGGAGATTGTGGTGCACGAGGAGCGGCAGGATCAGCAGGGCAGCCTCGCTGAGCCGGGCGACAGCCTCTACCTCGGCACGCGCCTCCGCTTCACCGCGGCCGGCCGGCCGCGGCTGGCGGCCAGCGAGGTGGGCTGAGCTTCTGCAGGGCCGCCCTCACGGCCAGTTTGGGAGGGCCGGTGTCCGATATGGTCCGTTGCGCAGGGCCTGCCAGTAGTCTCGCTCGTCGAAGAGGCGGTAGGAGAAGAGACACTGCCCACGGGCGCCGGCCTGGCGCGCCGTCTCGATGCGCCAGGCAATCTCGGCGAAGGGATCAGGGAAAGAGTCATAGTTCCCCTCGATGCCGATGACGACGCTGCCGGGCCGGGCGCTGTTCACAAAGTCCTGCGTGAGCTGGGCAAACCGGTCCCGATAGTCGTGAATCGACACCGTGTAGAGCATCGGCATGATCGCCGAGGCCGTGCCCTGTCGTGCCCAGCCGATCGAATCCTGGTACAGGTCATTGTACCCGTCGGGGCCGCTGCTGGGGAACCAGGAGTAGAGGGCTTTGTTGTATATGGGCCAGGCGGTGGTCGTCAGGCGGGCGCCCGGGCGGAGCGGCAGGGCGTCGCGGCGCACGCGCTCGAGGAGCGCCGTAATCTGTGCCCGCTGCCAGTCGGCATAGGTCAGGCTCGGGCTGACCGATGAGGCCTGCGAGTACCCGCTGAGGCTCAGCGGATCGTAGGAGTAGGGGCGGCCCTGATCGTTGTAGCGGATATAGTCAAAGTGCAGGCCGTCCAGATTGTAGCGGAGAAGCAAGTCGCGGCAGATGGCGACGATGTGGTCGGCGACGGTCGGGTGCCCGGGGCTGCTCCAGAGGTAGTTCGCGTTGAGGGTCGTCGGCCTCGGCGGGGGGCCGTAGTACCAGTGCACCCACTCGTTGCCATAGGCCCGGTTGAAGGCGTGATACATATGCTCCGGCCAGGTATTGGTCGGAGGGGGAGTGGTCCCGAGCCAGGCCGGGTAGGCGTTGATCCAGGCGTGCACCTCGATGCCCCGGGCGTGTGCGCGGCTGATAATCTCTGCCAGAGGGTCCCAGCCCGGATCCTTGCCGAGCGTGCCGGTGAGGACGGCCGACCACGGCTCGAGGCCGGGCCTGTAGAGGGCATCCCCCTGCCCACGTACCTGGAAGAAGATGACGTTCAGGTTCGCGTAGGCGGCGTTGTCGACGATAGCCTGGACGTCGGCGAGGCTGCGAAAGTCCCACCGGGTGACCCAGACGGCTCGCGTCTCTCTCACGACCGCCTCGTCTCTTATCACGAGAGGCAGGTACACAGTATAGCTCAGTGTGCCTGTGACCTGGCTGCCGGCGATGGTTGGCCGCTTCTTCGACACATAGCCTTCAGTCCATCCCCTGGCCAGGTAGTACCCATCGAGGCCGCCGTACTCCTCCCACGGGACCGGGTCATCGGCGCGGGTCGGCTCGCGTCCGAGCCAGAGAATCAGTGCGGTGGCCAGCACCGCGGCTGTGAACAAGGCGACCAGATGAAGGGGCTTTCTCATTTCTCCAGCCGAATCCAGGGATCACGCCGCCTCGGGGCCGGGTCCGTCGCAAAGGGAGGATGCCGGGCGGTCCGACGGAAGAGCTGCTCTTGCACTAGTGTGTCTCATTACTGGCCCGGAAGCCTTCGCCGTCGGGCGGTCCGAGCGGGGTGCAGCCTCGGCAGGGGCGGCATGCGGTGAGCGTGTCGGGCTGACCGGGCCGTGTCACCCCATCTCAGCTATCTCCCCTTCGCGCAGATGGTGCATGCGGCTGCGGCCTGCGCAGGGGCTGGGATGGGAGATTGGCGACAGCCAGAGTGCCGCTACGGTGCAGTGTGGGAGAGCCGGGCGAGCAGAACCAGAGTGCTCGTCGGGTCAGGACCTCTCGGCATCGGCATGGGGTTCGTTGCTGGCGCGCGAAGGGAGAGGTGGTCGCCAGACGTAGGCACCCTCGCCCTGGCGGGCACGCAGGGGCAGGTTCGTGCCGTGCACGACCTGCCAGCGCCACGCCAGCTCGAGAAGCTGCAGGGCCGGGCCGAGGGGCCAGGGCCGGCCGTCCGGGATGAGCACAAGGGTGTCCTCGTTGACGGTGCGCGGCCGGGCCAGGGCGACAACCTGCAGGCGCGACCGGCGCCGCTTTCGCCGCAGGCCGCGGAGATAGCCCGCGATGGAGGCCCACCGGGAGGATGCGGCACGCGCAATCGCTTCGTGTCGGGAACAGAGGAGCGCACCCGCAACCCCCGAGGACAGGCTGAGGATGATCAGCACACCCCACGAGGCCCAATCCATGAACTCTCTACCCCTCCTGCTTGGCACAGGCGACAACCCATGGGCCAGGAGGTACGGCCCCTGCAGCCGGCCGCTCCCGCTTCTTCTGCTGGAAGCGGGCACGTAAACCGCTGGCAGGCCGATTATAGCGCAGAGCCCACAGGCCTGTCAATGTGCGACTGTGGCTTTGGGCAGACGCCGGATTGACGTATCCGTTCGGGCCTGGATTCCAGCAGCCCTGGCTGCGGAGGCAATGTTGCCCGCACCCCGGACCGCCATAGCCGGGAGCTTGAGGGGCTGTCGCCCCGTGGA
>JAIMBM010000198.1 GCA_023511475.1 Anaerolineae bacterium | reverse complement strand
GCGTCCCCAACGCAGCATCGCTCGAGGTCATCTCAGCGACCGGTAGACGGCGCCGCGAGTTGCACCCCGAAAGGCCAAACTCGATGGGGCGGCGAGGGTAGGGGTCTTCGCATCAACAGTACAGACAACCCTGGCCAAGAACTGAACTACACCCTGCACTCCGCCCTTGCTTGCGCTGCACAGAGGAAAGTGGTGGGATGACCGGGGGAGGGCTGCGGAACCGTCAGTAGAACACGGTGCGGGTCCGGTGCCGGGGCCTCGCCTTGTAGTCGGGGCGCTGGCCCCGGTTCCACAGGAGATAGTCCAACCCCAGTGCGGTGATGGGGCGCCCTATGCCTTGCAGTGCCTCGACCATCCGCTCGACGGCATCCACGGCGCAGGCGCGGATCTCGACCTCTTCCTCCGAGCCGGCAGGGATCAGCTCCTCGCGGTCGATCCGGGCGGCTAGCTCCGGCTCGTAGCGGAGGATGCCGTCCACCCGCAGGACGTGGGGCACGAGGTTGTCGGCAAAGATCGTCAGGCGGCCGAGGTCCCGGAAGTAGCCCCATCCCTGCCCGCCAAAGGCCAGAGCGAGGTCCGCGGCGGTGAGCTGCGCGCGCTTGAAGAAGGGGACCTGCAGCGGCCCGTAAGGCTCCACGTCGCTGAAAAAGGGCATGGCGACCAGCAGCCGCACCAGCTCCTCCGCCGAGCCTCCCGCCTCCTCGACGAGGGCCGTGAAGCTGCCGCCAAAGCGCCCGAGGAGGTAGCGGCCGAGGTCCTGCAACGCCCGGGCGAAGAGCTGCATCAGCTCGGCGATAGGCGCATTGGCCGGGTCCTGCCCGAAGAGCCGCGTGCAGTCCTCGGTGCTGAGCGCGACGAGCTCCTCCGCGCTCAAGGGGCCGCGGGCACGGTAGTGGTCGTTGAGCGCCGCCGCCACCGTAAAGTAGCCCGACAGGCCTGGGCGCTTGCGCAGATGCGGAAAGTAGCCGGAGCCAAAGTTGATGGCATCGAGGGTCAGGAAGAAGGCGACCGTGTCGGCCCCGTGGCCGAGGTAGTGCGTGTTCGGATCGTGCGCCGGGCAGACCGCCTCCTCCAGCGGGAGCGAGGCGGCATAGGCGCCGATGCGCTCCGTCGCAATGTGCACGTGCCGCGCCTGCAGCGCGACCTGCCGGCAGCTGGTGCGGACCGCTTCGATCAGGCTCAATCCCCTCCGTACCTCCTCTCCAGCTCTTCGATCTCCTCCAGCCACAGGGCGCTCGATGCGTCGGAAGGCATGCGCCAGTCCCCCCGCGGCGAGAGGGCCACCGACCCGACCTTGGGGCCGTCGGGCATGGCGGAGCGCTTGTACTGCTGGCTGAAGAAACGCCGGTAGAAGAGCTTCATCCAGCGGAGAATCTCGCGGGGGCTATAGGTCCCGCCAAAGGCCTTCGAGGCCAGGAACAAGACCCTGCGCGGCGCAAAGAGGTAGCGCACGGTGTAGAAGAGGAAAAAGTCGTGCAGGGCGTAGGGGCCGATGGCCGCCTCGGTCTCCTGCAGCGCCCCCTTCTCATCCTGTGGCAGGAGCTCCGGCGTGATGGGCGTGCAGCAGATGTCCCGCAGGACCTCAGAGGCATCCCCGGTGAACTCTTCCTCCGCCGCCCACTGCACCAGGTAGCGGACGAGGGTCTTGGGCACGCCGGCGTTGACGTGGTACATGGACATGTGGTCCCCGTTGAAGGTGGCCCATCCCAATGCCAGCTCCGACAGGTCGCCGGTGCCGACGGCCAGCCCTCGGACCTGATTGGCGACGTCCATGAGGATCTGCGTGCGCTCACGGGCCTGCGCATTCTCATAGACCAGGTCATGAACCGCCTCGTCGTGGCCGATGTCGCGAAAGTGCTGACGCACGGCGTCCTGGATCGGGATGGTACGCAGCGTGGCGCCGATGAACCCGGCCAGTCGCTCGGCGTTGCTGCGGGTGCGCGCTGTAGTGCCAAAGCCGGGCATGGTGATGGCGATGATCCCTTTGCGGGGCAGGCCAAGGAGGTCAAAGGCCCTGGCCGTCACGAGCAGGGCGAGGGTCGAGTCGAGCCCGCCGGAGATGGCCACGGCCGCCGTGCGCGCGCCGATGTGCAGCAGCCGCCTCGCCAGGGCCGTCGACTGGATGCTGAATATCTCGCGGCAGTGCCGCGCGCGCTCTGCCGGATCGGAGGGCACAAAGGGAGTCGGGGAGATGGGCGGCCGCAGCAGCTCGGGCGAGTCCGCCGTCGGCTGGGGCTGGGGCAGCTCAAAGCCTACCATGCGGTGCGGCGAGCGGGGCCCGGCAGCAAAGCCCGGGCTCTTGAGGCGATCGTGGCTCAGACGCTCGAGGTCAGCGTCCGCCGCAACCAGCTCGGTCGTGAATCGGAAGCGCTCCGTCTCGCCGAGCAGGACGCCGTTCTCGGCGATCAGCGAGTGCCCGGAGAAGACGACATCGGTCGTCGACTCGCAGGGCCCAGCGCCGGCATAGACGTATGCCGCGATGCAGCGCGCCGATTGCTGGCGCACCAGGTCCCGGCGGTACTCGACCTTGCCCAGCAGTTCGTCAGAGGCCGAGGGGTTGACGAGCACGGTCGCCCCGGCGAGGGCCATATCTGAGCTGGGCGGATCGACCGCCCAGAGGTCTTCACAGATCTCGATGCCGATGCGGCAGCCCGGAAGGTTGGTGGCCTGAAAGAGCAGGCCGGCGCCAAAGGGGACGTCGGCGCCGTGCATCTCGACCGAGTCGACGGTCGCGCGGTCCGCAGGGGTGAACCAGCGTGCCTCATAGTACTCGTTAGTGGAGGGGAGGTAGGTCTTGGGGACGAGCCCGAGCACCCGACCGCCGCTGAGGAAAGCCGCACTGTTGTACAGGCGGCCCTCGACCGCGAGCGGCAGCCCCACGACTGTTGCAAGGCCAAGCCGGCCAGCGGCCCGGGCGATCTCGCCCAGCGCCGAGCGCGCCGCGGTCAGGAGCAGGTCCTGATACAGCAGGTCCGCGCAGGAGTAGCCGGTGATCGAGAGCTCCGGGAAGACGGCCAGCCGGCAGCCAAGGCCGGCTGCGCGCTCCAGCGCCTCGATGATGCGCCGCACATTGTGGCGAACGTCAGCAACCCGCAGCTCGGGAGAGATTGCTGCAACCCGCAGGAAGCCCAGCGAGGCAGGCGTGAGTGCGCTTTGGTCCATGGTCATGGTCCTTCGGAATGTGTTTCCTGTGTGCGGCGGGTATTCTACGCCCACCCGGCGCGGATTACAAGGGGGAACATGACCCTCCCGCGGGTTCCCCGACGCGCTGCGCAGGAGGGGGCGGGCAGGTCCGGCGGAATCCGCGCCTCGATGAGCCTGCCAGACCTGCGGGAGGATGGGGCACCGTGCAGCTCCGTCCCGCCAGCGCCCACGTGGCGGCGGGACCCGAGGCGGCGCCCCGGAGCGGCGCCCCCGCCTCAGGGGCGCCGCTCCGGGGTCAGCGGCAGACTGAAATAGAAGGTGCTCCCGACCCCGAGCTCGCTCTCCACCCAGATGCGCCCGCCATGGGCGTGGACGATCCCTCGTGAGATGTACAGCCCAAGGCCGAGGCCACCTGCCCGACGCGCCTCCTCTGGCCCCGCTGTAAAGGCCTCGAAGAGCCTGCCGCGGCGCTCGGGGGGGATGCCAGGGCCGTGATCCGTCACGCTCACCACGACCTCGCCATCCCGGGGGCGGATGCGGACCTCGATGGGCCCGCCGGGGGTGTACTTGATGGCGTTGTCGATCAGGTTGGTCAGCACCTGCCGGAGGGCGGCCGGATCCCAGTTGCCGACGATCTCGGGCTGCTCGGCCTCGAGGGCGAGGTGGTGTACCTGAGTGGTCACCTGCATGTCCTCCACAACCTCTCTGGCAAGGGCCACGATGTCGGTGGGCGCGGGATGAATCTGGAGTCTGCCGAGCCGTATGCGGCTGACATCGAGCAGCCGGCCGATGAGGTTGTTGAGGCGGTCCACCTGGTCGTCGATCGTCTTCAGGCTCTTCTGGTCGTCGCTGTGCCAGCGCGCCTGCACGGCCCGCCGCAGGAGCATCTGGGCATGGCCCTTGAGGCTGGTGAGCGGCGTGCGCAGCTCGTGTGCCGCCACGGAGATGAACTCGTCCTTCGCCCGGTCCAACTCCTTGAGGGGCGTGACCTCGGTAAAGACCATGGCGACCTCGCGAACCTTGCCCTCCGGATCGTACAGGGGTGCGGCGCTGACCAGGCAGTCGATCCGTCTGCCATCGGGCATCTGCAGGCTCACGTCCATGCCGGTGACGGCCTCGGCGCGGAGGGCCCGCTGCTCGGGCGCCCCCTCGGGGGCAAGGGGTTGGCCGCCGGGCAGAAGCGGATGCAGCGCACGCCACACCTCCTCGGCGCGCATGCCCGTGACCTCACGGCCAGCATAGCGCCGGATGGCCTCATTGCTCAGCGTCACATGGAGGCCGGCATCGAAGGCGAGCACGCCATCGGGAAGCTGATCGAGGATGGTGCGCAGGTTCTCGCGCGCCGCCTGCACCTGGGCGAGGAGCCTCTCGCGCTCCTGCTGGGCGTGCCGGAGGGCCGTGACATCGGTCGCCGTCAGCACCGCGCCGGTGAGGTTGCCCTGGGCGTCCTGCAGGGGCGCAAAGCTCATGAGCAGGTTGGTCCGCCTGCCATCCGGCATGACGACCATGACCTCCATCCCAAAGACCGCCTCTCCGGCCGGCGCACGGCGGGAAGGTCGCGCCTCGGCCGGCAGCGGCCACCCCTCCGGGGTCAACACCTGGAACGTCCGGTCGAGGTCCTCGAAGGACATGCCCACGAGGTCGTAGCCGAGGAAGCGGCGCACGACGTCGTTCGTCAGGGACACACGCAGGTGCTCGTCAAAGACGACAACGGCATCGGGCAGGCGGGCGAGGATGGTCCGCAGGTTATACTCGGCAGCCTGCAGCTCGCGCATAAGGCGCTCACGCTCTTCCCGCGCCTGCGTTAGGGCGGTGATGTCCGTCAGGGTCACCACCGCGCCGGTGACACGGTCATCGGGCGCGCGGAGCAGGGCGGTGCTCTCGAGAACATCGACATGACGCCCGCCGGGGAGCTCCAGGCATACCTCGACCCCGGTGACCGGCTCGCCACGCAGGGCCCGCGTGAGGGGCTCCTCGCCCGGCGGAAACGGCTCGCCCGGACGGCGGGCAAAGGAGAACTCACGCCTCAGCTCGGGCAGGGTCCTCCCGACGACGTCGTGACCGAGGTAGCGGCGGACGGTCTCGTTGTTCAGGGTCACGCGCTGCTCGGTGTCGAGGACGAGGACGCCGTCGGGCAGGTGATCCAGAATCGTCTGCAGGTTGTGGCGGGCGCTTTCGACCTCCTGCATCAGCCGTTCGCGCTCGGCCTGGGCCTCGCGCAGCGCCGTGATGTCGGTCAGCGTAACCACGGTAGGAGCCGGGCGTCCCTCGGCACCCGGCAGAGGCCCGGCGGCGACCAGGAGGTCCGCATATCGCCCGTCGGGGAGGAGCACCCGCATCTCCTGCCCACCGACGGCTTCGCCGCGCTGGGCGCGGCGAGTGGGCCACTGCTCCGGGGCGATTGGCTGGCCTGTCGGCGCCAGGAACGTGTAGCGCTCGCCCAACTCCTGCACCGACATGCCTTCGAGGTCGGCTTCCAGGCAGCGCCTTGCCGCGTCGTTGGCCAGGATGACGCGGAGCTCTTCATCGAGCACAAGGACGCCGTCGGGCAGCCGGTCGATGATGGCCTGCACCTTCTGGCGCTCGGCCTGGACCTCGGCGAGCAGCCGCTCCCGCTCGGCCTGCGCGTCCTTCTGGGCGGTGATGTCGCCGCCGATCAGAACCGCTCCGCTGATGCGGCCTTCAGGGTCGCGGAGGGGCGCTGCCGAGATGCGCCCCCAGCGGGGCCGGCCACTCAGGAGCCGGTAGAGCACCTCGACACCGACCAGCTTTTCGCCGCGCAGGGCCCGGGCGCTGGGACAGTCCTCCGGCGTGATCCGCGTCCCGTCGGCCCAAAAGGTCTCGACGCGGGCCATGGTCGCGGCCAGTGTCTCCAGGTCGGTGCCAGGAGGCAGGTCAAGGAAGTCCCAGGCGGCCTCGTTGGCAAAGACCGGCCGCCCGCTGGGGTCGAAGAGCCAGACCGGGTCCGAGATCGCTGTCAGCACGCTCTGGAGGCGAGCCGCCTGCTCCTCCGCCCGCCGCGCCGCGGCCTCGATCTCCTGCCGGGCACGCACCTTCTCGGTAACCGGCTTGACCAGCATCATCACCGCCTCGGAG
>JAIMBM010000197.1 GCA_023511475.1 Anaerolineae bacterium | reverse complement strand
GCAATGCTGATCCCGATGGGCGGAGCTCCCAGGGACCTGGCTCCATGCCGTACGCTGAACCCGATTCTGAACACGTGCGTCAAACCGGTCGGTTGTCACGATAGCCCCGCGCGCCTATAATCAAGAGGCGGCCGCGCTGCCTTGCAGCGCGGGAGGATGACCTGGAAGGGATCGGGGCCGATGCCGTACTGCGACGCCTTCAACCGCCCGATCGAGTACCTGCGTATCTCGGTGACCGATCGGTGCAACCTGCGCTGCATCTACTGCATGCCCGAGGAGGGCGTGCCGCAGCTCGAACATGAGCAGATTCTGAGCTATGAGGAGATCGCCCGCCTTGCGCGCGTGATCGTAGGGCTCGGCCTGAGCAAGCTCCGCATCACAGGAGGCGAGCCCCTCGTGCGCAAGGGCCTGGAACGGCTGATCGAGCTGCTTGCAGCCATCCCGGGCGTCGAGGACCTCTCGATGACCACGAACGGCATCCTCCTTGCAGGGATGGCCGACCGGCTGGCGGGGGCCGGCCTGCGGCGGGTAAACATCAGCCTGGACTCGCTCCGCCCCGACCGGTTTCAGGCCATGACGCGCCGGGGCCGGCTCGAGGACGTGCTCGAGGGCATCGCTGCCGCCGAGCGGGCCGGTCTGAGGCCGGTGAAGATCAACGTCGTGGTGATCCGCGGCCTCAACGACGACGAGACGCTGGACTTTGCCGCCAGGACCGTCTCGCCCGGCTGGAACGTGCGCTTTATCGAGGTCATGCCCCTTGCGCCGGACCCTCGCTGGGCCAGCGATGGCTATGTTCCGTCCGAGGAGATCCGCCAGCGAATTGAGGCGCATTTTGGCCGGCTGCGTGCCGTCGACGGTCAGGGGGCTGGGCCCGCGCGCTACTATCAGATTGACGGGGCTTCTGGCACCATTGGATTCATCAGCCCGATCTCGGAGCACTTTTGCTTCCGCTGCAATCGGCTCCGCCTCACCGCCGACGGTCAACTCCTGCCCTGTCTGATGTCGGAGCAGGGGGTTGATGTGCGCAGCGCCCTGCGCTCGGGGGCGAGCGACGAGGCGCTGCGCGCTCTGGTCGTGCAGGCGATCGGGGCCAAGCCGTCCGGTCACCGCCTCGGCGCAGTGACGAGGGGGCCGGGGGCCACGCCCATGTCGCGGATCGGCGGATGAAGGGCAACAGGACAGAGCCGCGGCAGGAGCTGCCCCTTGCCGGGCAGACAGCGAGACCCAATGGCAAGAGGATGCGACTATGGGAACTAGGGGAACAGTTGTTGCGGTGTGTACCAGCGAGCGCAAGGGCACGCCGAAGCGGGATGTCGGGCATGGCCAGCTTCGCATCGACTGGGGGCTGGTCGGCGACGCACACGCCGGGCCGTGGCACCGGCAGGTGAGCCTGCTGGCCTGGGAATCCATCGAGAAGATGCGCGCGAAGGGGCTGAACGTGCGTGCGGGCAGCTTTGCGGAGAACATCACCACGCGGGGGATCGAGCTGCACACGCTGCCCGTCGGCACGCGCCTGCGCCTCGGCACCGCCCTCGTCGAGGTGACGCAGATCGGCAAGATCTGCCACGACCGCTGTGCCATCTACTACCAGGCGGGCGACTGTGTGATGCCGCGCGAGGGCATCTTTGTGAGGATCGTCGAGCCCGGCGAGGTCAGGGTCGGCGATGAGGTCGAGGTGCTGGAGGAAGAAGCCTGATTCGAGTTGCGGAGAGAGCCCTGCGGGCTACAAAGGAGGCGAGGACGGTTGTGCGGAGAAGCAGACCCGATCCGTGCCTGGTCGCGTGACAAGCTCTCGCTCCTCGAGCGCTATCTGGGTGCCTACTCGCGCATCATGTCCAAGCAAAAGCAGAGCTGGCTCCGGTCGTATAGCTACATCGATGCGTTCGCGGGGGCCGGCCGATATCTCGATGAGGATACGAGAGAGTACGTTGACGGGTCTCCTTTTGTGGCTCTGAGGTGCATACCTCCGTTTGACGAATACCGGTTCATTGAGCGCTCGTCGTCGCGATTGGGGGAGCTTCGGGCGAGGGTGGAGAAGGAGTTCCCCGGTCGGGAAATGCGCTTCTATCACGGGGACGCCAACGATATCCTGCGCCAGATCTCACGCGAAATCACATATGGTTCCTGGCGGCGAGCCTTCGTGTTCCTGGACCCCTACGGTCTCGAGCTGGAATACAGCACGGTGTGTTCTCTGGCAGAGGCTCACACCTTTGACGTATTCGTCAATTTCTCCGTGATGGGCATCAACCGTATCTTGCAGCGGGAGAAGCTCCCCAGTTCTAAGACCGTCGAGCTCCTGCAACGAGTGATGGGTGACAGCGAATGGCTCGACGAGCTGTATGCCGTTCAGCCAGCCTTGATCGAGTCGCACGATAGATCCTTCCGAGGGCGGCTGAGAGCGGAGCGGGTGGCATCTCAGTACGCGGAGAGGGTCCGACGCGTCTTTCCCCATGTCAGCCATCCGGTGCTTATGCGCAACTCCAGGGATGCTCCCCTTTACGTCCTCTTCCTGGCCAGCCACAACGGGACGGCCGCGAAGATAACCAACGATATCTTCTCGGCGTTTGAGCAAGTGCGAACTGGGCGGCGTACTCCGCTCTAATGTGACCCATCCATGTTCTGCGGGATTTGGCGCATGGGACGCGAGGAGCCCACCGAATGAATTCGGGGGTACGGGGCCTTCGGGGTACCTGTGTCGACTGGGACCGTGCCCCGTCTGCGAAGGCGGACGGTTGGCGCCGCAGGCGCCTCTGGCGCGCGAAGCGCGCGCAACGCGACTTGAGTCGTCGGCTTCTTTGCGCCTGGACCCGCGCATCCCGGCACCCGCAAGGGATACGTGGATCACGTTAGGCTGGGACCTCGGCGCGCGACACATTCATCGGAACTGGCATCTCTCTCGACAACTGGCCATCGAGCAGGGCGCGGTCGCCTCCCCTTTTATCAATACGTCCCCCGAGTTGCTTCAGGAAGAATGGCACGCCGGCCGTCTGGCACTGGACCTTTACTCCTCGGACCCAGGCGAGGTCCATCTTGCGCGCGCCGGGGCCGCTTTCGCCCCCGACGATTACCCAGTGCATACCACGCAAGTCGAGCACGACCGGTCCCAACAGGGGCTCGCAGGACAGGAAGCGTATTGCTGCTGGCACGTTCCGCAACAGATCGACTCTCCACACGCACTCCTGGCGCTCGACGGTCACTCCCATCCAGACGTTGGGGGGCCATGGCAACAGTCGAGCGAGTTCCAAGAGCCGGTCAGCTCTCTTTGTGAGTATCTGGAAGACGTGCCAGTTGGCCGCCTCCATGGTCGCGAAGACCGATTGAATGAACGCGACGGAAACTGCCTCGTGGAAAAGGTCCGACATGCTGTTCACAAAGATAATACGCGGCTGTCGCCAGTGGAGCGGGAGGTCAAGAAGGTCCGGGTGGAGAGTGACTTCGAACCCGCGGCGGTATCTGGGGTTGCCCATGGCCCTGAGGCGCCGCGCCATGCGCTCGGCGTAGCAGTGCTGGCATCCGGCGCTCACCTTGGTGCAACCAGTTACCGGGTTCCAGGTTGCTTCGGTCCACTCAATGGAAGTGCGGGCCGCCATGGTCACCCCCAAGCACAACTGTTCTATGTCAGTGTATGCGGTACGCTGGCCGTGTCAAACTGGTGTTTCCCCGTTCTCGCATTGATTGCTCGGGACTCGTTGCGGCCCCTCAGACGCCGCGCGACAGACTGCTCTTCGGTCCGCTGCGGCCTTCCGGGCGCCGGGCCTGTGATGGAGTTGGATGCGCGCGATAATCGCGTTCAGCCTCGTCTGCCTGAATCCTCCTCACCCTCTCGCCAGCCGCATGCCGTTGAGAGTGACGATGAGCGAGGTTCCCATGTCGGCGAAGACGGCCATCCACAGGGTGGCCGCTCCCAGGGAGGCGAGCAGGACGAAGGCTCCCTTGATGGCCAGGGAGAGGGCGATGTTCTGCCAGATGACCGCCACGGTGCGGCGGCTGAGGCGCAGCGTGGCTGGGACCTTGGTGAGGTCATCGCCCATCAGGGCGATATCGGCAGTCTCGAGGGCAACATCGGTGCCAGCAGCGCCCATGGCGATGCCGACGGTGGCCCGGGCCAGGGCTGGCGCGTCATTGACCCCATCGCCAACCATGGCCACCCGGCCGTGCTCGGCCAGCAGCCGCTCGACCGCCTCGACCTTCTGGGCCGGCAGCAGGTTGGCCAGCACCTCGTCGATCCCGACCTGCCGGGCGATGGCCTCCGCCGTTGTGGCGTTGTCGCCCGTGACCATGGCGATGTGCTGCAGCCCGGCCGCGCGGAGTTCCTCGATGGCCGGCCGGCTCTCGGGGCGGACCCGATCGGCGACGGCAATGGCCCCGAGCAGCTCGCTGGGAGGCATTTCACCATTGGACGGACAGAACCCGACGATAAAGACCGTCCTCCCCTGTCGCTCGAGTTGCTCCAGATGTGTGGAGACTTCCGGCGGGATGGTCAGGCACTCCTCGAAAAGGGCCCGGCTTCCGATCAAGGCTGTTCGCCCGTTGACGCGCCCGCGGGCGCCCCGGCCCGGCAAGGCCTCAAAGCCGGTGGCGGGCTCGGGGCTGAGCCCCCGGTGGCGTGCCTCTCGCACGACGGCCTGCGCGAGGGGATGCTCCGAGTTGCGCTCCAGCGCGGCGGCGACAGCGAGCACCTCCAGCTCGTGGCGGCCGTTGAAGGGCAGGATGTCGGTGACTACCGGGCGGCCGAGGGTGAGCGTGCGCGTCTTGTCAAAGGCCACGGCCCGCAACGAGCCCGCCGCCTCGAGGTACACGCCTCCCTTGATCAGGACCCCTTCTCGGGCCGCACGCCCCAGCGCCGCCACAATGGCAACCGGCGTGGAGATGACCAGGGCGCATGGGCAGGCGATGACCAGGAGCACCAGCGCCCGGTAGACCCAGGGGGTTGCCGCTGAGGAGGTCAGCAGGGGCGGGAGGATGGCGATTCCGGCGGCGATGGCAATCACGGCCGGGGTGTAGAAGTGGGCGAAGCGGTCCACAAAGCGCTGCGAGGGGGCGCGCTGAGCCTGGGCCTGCTCGATCAGGCCGACGAGGCGCGCCAGTGTGGAATCGCTGGGCGCATCGGTGACGCGCACCGTGAGCACCCCATAGCCGTTTACCGTCCCGGCAAATACCGGGTCGCCGGGGGCCTTGTCCACCGGCACGGCCTCGCCCGTGATGGGGGCCTGGTCCACGGCAGAGGCGCCCTCGACCACCTCGCCGTCGGCAGGAATGCGCTCGCCCGGTCGCACGCGGACCAGGTCGCCAGCCTGCAGGGCTTCTGCGCGTACTGTCTCCTCGCGGCCGTCCCGTAGCAGCGTGGCCTCCTGTGGTGCGAGCTCGATAAGCGCGCGAACCGAGTCGCGCGTGCGGTCAAGGGTGTAGGCCTCCAGGGTGTTCCCGAGTGAGAAGAGCACGATCACTGCTGCTGCCTCGCTCCACTCGCCGATCAGGGCGGCCCCGATGACGGCGATGGTCATCAGCAGGTTCATGTCGATGTTGCGCGTCGTGCGCAGGGCCGAGATCGCGCTGCGTGCGACATCGAAACCGCCCGCGACCACCGCTGCAGCGTAGAAGAGGATGCTGACCACATCCGGCACAGGGAGGAGAGCGGCGGCTGCGCCCAGCGCGAAAGCGGCGCCCGAGGCCAGGGTTCGCCGTCCGCGCCGCTGGCGGATCAGGCGCCACGCCGAGAGCTCTCGCGGCTCGAATCCGCTGCGGATCGGCTGGAAGCGGATTCGCGGATGGCTCAGACCGGGACTCTCGGTGGCGGCGACAACCTCGTCGATCACCGGCCATGGGTGATGAGCCGGGCTGAGCCGGTTCGGTTTGCCGCGCCAGGCCGAACCGGGCCACTCGGCCGGCCGGCCCCGCGCGGCCTCTTCCGGCATGGGTCCGGCGGCCAGCTCGAGCAGGCAGCCCGGAACCTCTTGCTCGACGCCTTCGTGCCGGTCAAGGCCGAGCACGCAGCTGAGCTCGCGCGTGGAGATGTGATCCTCCAGGCGCGCTTTCCAGCCGAGGCCGGCGGCCGCGATCGCCACCGCAGCAATCGCGTGACCCATGTCGAGCTCCGAATAGCGGAAGGCGCGCTCGCCGTACTTCCAGGCCTCGCGCCAGTGAATCGAGGTCAGCCCGACCAGAACGGTCTCTGGCGGCGGACCCGCGTCGAGATCCCGCAGCCGCTCCAGACCGTGCTCGTGCGGCGCATAATGCCAGACAGCGGCCGGCGCGCCGAGGTCCCGGAGGGGTCCCGAGAGGAGG
>JAIMBM010000196.1 GCA_023511475.1 Anaerolineae bacterium | reverse complement strand
AGGTCCAGCAGCTCGAAGAGGACCTCCTCCCCCTCGCCGATCGCAAAGAGGTCGAAAAAGTCGGCGAGTGGCTCGGGGTTATAGTTCGAGGAGCCTCCGGCAATCACCAGCGGCCAGCGCTCGTCGCGCTCTCCGCTATGCAGTGGGATGCCGGCGAGGTCCAGCATCTCGAGGACGTTCGTGTAGTTCAGCTCGTACTGCAGGGTAAAGCCGACAACATCGAACTCGGCGAGGGGATGCCGCGTCTCCAGGGAGTAGAGGGGTATTTCGGCACGACGCATGGCCGCGGCCATGTCGGGCCATGGAGTGTAGGCGCGCTCGGCCAGCATATCCGGCCGGCGGTTGACCAGGTCGTACAGGATGGCCAACCCCATGTTGGACATGCCGATCTCGTACAGGTCGGGATAGCACAGGGCGACGCGCATGTCCACGTCGCTCCAATCCTTCACGACGGCGTTCCACTCGCCGCCAACGTAGCGCCCGGGCTTTTCCACAGTTGGCAGGATGCGCTCCAGGCGCTCCCAGGTCACAGCTGGCAACTGCTCCTCCCTCCGAGGTTGCCTCGAGGCCGCATCTGTAGCTGCCGCCTCGAGCACGTGCGCCCCATCCGCAGGTTGCGATCGCTCGCCTATGGCCGCACGCTCACCAGCACCCTGCGCTGCCGCGGGCCGTCGAACTCGGCCAGAAAGATCCCCTGCCAGGTTCCGAGAACCAGGTCGCCGCCCTGCACGAGGAGGGTCTGGCTCGAGCCGACCAGGCTCGCCTTGATGTGCGCCGGCGAGTTGCCTTCCAGGTGCCGGTAGACCCCCTGCGCCGGCACCAGGCGGTCGAGTGCTGCCAGGATGTCGGCAGCGACCGTGGGGTCATAGCTCTCGTTGATCAGAACGCCCGCCGTCGCGTGCGGCACGTACACCGTGCAGGTCCCCTCGGCAACGCCTGACCGGCGGACGACCTCTCGCACGCGATCGGTGATATCCTCCAGAGACGCCTGCCTGCCCGTCGTCACCTGCAGGGTCACGATAGCCATCGGTGCCTCCTTTCCTCCCCGGACGGCAGCCTATTGTAGCCGCAGGGATGCCCTCGCGCAAGCGCGAGGGCACAGCGGGGTGTAGCTCACCTTCGGGGCAGGGTTGTCTGTACTGCTGATGCAGACGCCGCGCTACGTGCGAGACGAAACGTTGAGGGAAGAAATGAAGAACTTGACAAGATGTTGCGCCTGTGATATACATGTGCTCATCCTATAGATGCAAGTGTCTGCATGCTGTGACGCAGGAGGCCGACATGTGCGGAGGCAAGCACGGAGATGAACGGTGTGGGCCGCAGCGCTGCTGGCACTCCGCCGGCAGGGTGCCCGGCTTTATCCAGCCCTGGCTACTCCTGCTGCTCTTGCAGAAGCCCTCTCACGGCTACGAGTTGATGGAACGCCTCGACATGGACGAAGCAGTCCCCGGCGTTGACCCCGGTCTGCTCTATCGCACCCTGCGCCAAATGGAGGACGCAGGGTTCGTCAGTTCTTCCTGGGACACCGAAGGCCGCGGCCCCGCACGGCGGCTGTACCAGGTGACCCCGGAAGGCGTGGACCATCTGCACGCCTGGGCGGCAAGGATCGAACGCACCAGAAAGCGGTTGGACCGCTTCCTGGCAGAGTACAAGGTCCGGTTCCCCGGCGCCCAAGACAAGGACTGAGGGAGATGTCTGGGCGCGCTGAGCACCCTGGCTACGGCCGTTGGGAGTGCTGTGAGGGCCGTTTCAGCTACGGTGCGCATCGCTATGCCTTCGGTTGTTGCTGTGACACAGATGGACCCCGCGTGCCCCGGCATCCTGGCACGCGCTTCCGCCGTCGTTTCGCTGCCCGCGAGGAGCGTATCGCGCGGCCAGAGGAGTGCCTCTCTTCAAAGCGCCCCTGGAAAGCCAACAGCTGGTTCTCGGCGCGGAGCATTTTACGCGCGCGGCCGCGCGGCACGGGCAGGACCCGATGCCCGTGTGGCTGGGACAAGCCCGTTGGCATCCTGTAGTATCGGGCAATACGACCGGGGCATAAGGTCTCAGGGGGAGGCCACGCTGAAGGAGGGCAACGGAAGCCGCCATGAGGTCACTGCTGCGCCTGCTCGGCTCCATGAAACCGTATCGCAAGTCGGTCGGACTCGGCTGGCTGTCTATGGCCTGCCTCGTTGCTGCCGACCTGGCCATCCCGCGCGTGCTCCAGACGACCATCGATCAGGGCATTGCGCGACGCGACAGCGGCGTCATCCTGCAATCGGTGCTCATCATGATCGGACTGGTTCTGGTCAGCGCCGCCGCCACTGTACTGGTCACGGTGCTGTCTGTGCGCGTCTCGCAGAGCGTCGCCGCCGACCTCCGCCGCGACCTGTTTGGCCACGTGCTGTCGCTCTCTTATGCCAATCTGGACCGCTGGCAGACCGGCCAGCTCATGACGCGCCTTTCCAGCGACAACGCGCAGATCGCCCAGTTCATCTTCATGTCGATGCGCATGTTCCTGCGCGCCCCCATGATGATCGTGGGCAGCCTGATCCTGATGGTGCTGACCAACTGGCAGCTCGCCCTGATCATGCTCTTTCTCATGCCTGCGACGATCCTCGTGTTCGCTCTGTATGCCCACAGAGCCCAGCCCCTCTTCATGCAGGTACAGCGCCAACTTGATCGCCTGAATACCGCTTTCCAGGAGAATCTGGCGGGCGTGCGCGTGGTCAAGGCGTTTGCACGTGGCCAGCACGAAAGCCGGCGTTTTGACACGATCAACACCCACCTGATGGAGCACAACATGCGCGTCGGGCGTTTCCTGGCCATGCTCCTGCCCGTCTTGCGCTACCTGGTCAACCTGGGCATCGTCGCTGTGATCGCTTTGGGCGGCTTATTGGCCGTGCGTGGCGCACTTTCGGTAGGTCAGATCATCGCTTTCAACAGCTATCTCCTCTGGGTCATGATGGCCCTGACGAACCTGGGCATGATGGTGGGATTCATCTCCGCTTCGGACGCTTCGGCACAGCGCATCTTCGAAGTGCTCGATGACATGGCGCAGGTGACCGAAAGCCCGGCAGCGGTCCCCCTGCCATGTGCTGAAGGGCGCCTGGCCCTGGAAAACGTGACCTTCAGCTATGGCAGCGATGAGCAAGAAGCGGTGCTCAAGACGATCACCCTGGAGGCTGAGCCGGGCCAGACCATCGCCCTGTTGGGAGCCACCGGCTCTGGGAAGAGCACGGTGATCAACCTGCTGCCGCGTTTCTATGATGTCCAGGATGGGCGGGTGACCTTTGATGGCACCGACGTGCGCGCGCTGACGCTCGACTCGTTGCGAGCACAGTTCGGCCTCGTGCCCCAGGAAACAATCCTCTTCTCCGGAACGATCCGCGACAACATCCGCTATGGGCGCCCTGAGGCAAGCGACGCCGAGGTGATGGCCGCTGCCCGCGCCGCCCAGGCTCACGACTTTATCCTGTCCTTCCCCGAGGGCTACGACACCCTCGTCGGGCAGCGTGGTGTGAACCTCTCCGGTGGACAGAAGCAGCGCATTGCCATCGCGCGGGCGCTGCTGACGAATCCGCGCGTGTTGATCCTGGACGATGCCACGAGCTCTGTGGACGTCGAGACAGAAGCCAAGATCCGCGCAGCGCTCGACGAACTCAAGGCAGGGCGCGTGATCGTCCTCGTGGCGCAACGAATCAGCAGCGTGCTTAATGCAGACAAGATCGTCATCCTGGACCGCGGCCGGATTGCGGCTATCGGCAATCATCCCGAGTTGATGGCCTCCAGCCCCATCTACCGCGAGGTATACCAGTCGCAGCTTGGCAATTCTGTTGGAGAGGCACGCCATGAGTAGCGAGAAGCCGCTTGAGGGACGCACAGCGAACCCGGCCCGGCCGGGGCTGCCCGGTCAGCCCGGCGGCGCGCCGGGTGCTATGGGCTTGCCGGTGCAAGGCATGAGGGGCGGCGCGGTTCAGAAGGCCCGCAACCCGCGCGCGGCGATGCGCAGGCTGGCGGCTTATCTGCGCCCCGAGCTGGTCCCCGTCGTCTGGGTCATGGCACTCGTGCTGGTCACGACCGGGCTGGAGTTGCTGGGACCCTACCTGGTGGGCGTGGCCATCGACCGCTTCATCGTTCGCGGCGACCTGCCCGGCCTGCTGCGCATTGTGCTCTTGATGTTGCTCACGTACACGCTGGCCTGGCTCACGCAATACGCCCAGGGACGCCAGGTGGTCGCCATCACCCAGCGCGTGCTGCGCACCCTGCGGCGATCTCTCTTCGAGCATGTACAGGGACTGTCGCTCCGTTTCTTTGACCAGCACCCGAGCGGCGAGCTGATGAGCCGCCTGACCAACGACATCGACGCCATCAACCGCGTCCTCTCGCAGAGCATCATCGAGTTGACCGCCAGCCTGTTCACCCTGGTCGGCATGGCAGTCGTCATGCTCCTGCTGAATCTTCGGCTGGCGCTGGGTGCGCTGGTGCTCCTGCCGCTGATGGCGTGGTTCACCCTACGCGTGGGCAAGGGCACGCGGCGCGGGTTCCAGCAAGTGCAGGCCAATCTCGGCAAGCTGAATGCGGTGATGGAGGAGAACATCAGCGGCCTCCGCGTGGTGCAGGCCTTCAGACGGCAGCGCGCCGCCCTGGACGAATTCGAGCACGCTAACCTCGCGGCGCGCGACTCGAGCATCCGCGCGCAACTGCTGATGACCCTACTGCGCCCGATGTTGATGGTGCTCAGCAACCTGGATATCGTGGTCATCGCCGGCCTGGGCGGCTGGCTCGCGCTGCGCGGGCTCGTCAGAGTGGGCGTTATCGCCACCTTTGTGCTCTATGCGCGCCGCTTTTTTGACCCGCTCCTGACCCTGGCCGATCTCTACAGCGCCATTCAGTCGGCGCTGGCCGGGGCAGAGCGCGTCTTTGAGGTTTTGGACCAGGTGCCGGAGGTGCGAGACCACGCGGACGCCATCGAACTGACCGCTGTCCGCGGCCGCGTGACCTTTGAAGGTGTGAGCTTTGGATATGTCAAGGGTTCGCCGGTGCTCAAGGACGTCAGCCTGGTAGCCGAGCCGGGTCAAGTCGTTGCGCTGGTAGGGCCGACCGGCGCCGGCAAGACAACCATCGTCAACCTTCTCACCCGCTTCTACGACGTCGATGAAGGCAGCATCCGCATCGACGGACGCGACATCCGCGAGGTCACGCAGGACTCCCTGCGCCGACAGGTGGGTCTGGTGTTGCAGGATACCTTCCTCTTCTCCGACACGGTGCTGGAGAACATCCGCTACGGCCGGCTCGACGCTACCGACGAGGAATGCGTAGCCGCCGCCCGCCTTGCGAATGCCGACCAGTTCATCCGCCGCCTACCACAGGGCTACCAGACCCTTCTTTCCGAGCGCGCCACCAACCTCAGCCAGGGGCAGCGCCAGCTTCTGGCTATCGCCCGGGCGGTGCTGGCAAACCCGCGTATCCTCATCCTCGACGAGGCCACCAGCAATGTCGACACACGCACCGAGATCCAGCTGCAGGAGGCGTTGCTGGGCCTGATGAAGGGCCGCACCTGCTTTGTGATCGCCCACCGCCTCAGCACAATCCGCAATGCGGATCAGGTGCTGGTGATCAAGGATGGGCGCATCGTCGAACGCGGCACACACGACTCGCTCCTGGCGCAGCGTGGCTTCTACCACCGGCTCTACATGAGCCAGTTCGCGCACACCGGGGTGCAGCCCACCCGTGACTCGCCTTCCCCTGATGAGGCCGGGTCACTCCCACCATCCTTGCACCAGCAAACGGAATACCGACGTCGAGGCAGCCGCCGATTAGCACCGGGAACGAGATGACCGGGGGGACCGCAGACCGAGATGGCGTCTGCCAGTGACAGGCTGCCGCCAACACTCCAGCATGTGGCCGGCAGGCTGAAGGAGAACGTGCTGCCCTTTGACCCATTCCCCCAGCCCCCCTATAATGCGCCCGGCGCCAGCCGGCAGGTGCGTAGGCCTTTGGCTGGCGCAGGGGGTCGTTGCCGGCAGAGCCGCCGGTGCGAAAGTGAGGGTACAGCCAAGGTGACAGAACCCCAGCCATACGATATCGCCATTATCGGCGGCGGACCCGGCGGCTATGTCGCCGCCATCCGTGCCGCCCAGCTCGGGGCCAGGGTCGCGCTGATCGAGAAGGAGCGTGTCGGCGGGATGTGCCTGAACTGGGGCTGCATCCCGACCAAGGCGCTGGCCCACCAGGCCGAGCTGTACGGCGAGATGCGCCGCGCTGCCGAGTTCGGCATACAGGTCGGGGGACCGGTCAGCGTGGACT
>JAIMBM010000195.1 GCA_023511475.1 Anaerolineae bacterium | reverse complement strand
GGACTCTCCTCCTGACCGTCGTGGGCCTGGCCTGGGGCTGGAACCGGGCGGCCCTGCGCGGGGTCCGGTATACGCGGCGTCTGAGCGAGCGGCGGGCCTTTCTCGGCGAGACGCTTACCCTCGAGCTTGTGACGGCCAACTGCAAGCTGCTTCCGGTGCCCTGGCTCAAGATCGAGGACGAGTTTCCCAACGCCCTCGAGGCGCTCGACGCGGAGGTGCAGCCCGCCGCGCAGCCGACTGTGGGGTATCTGACCAGCTTGCTCTCGCTGCGCTGGCGTGAGCGGGTGCGCTGGCGGGTGCACGTGCGCTGCGCCCGGCGCGGCTACTACCACCTGGGGCCGGCCCATCTCTCCTCGGGTGACCTCTTTGGCCTCTTTCGCTCCCAGCGGACGCTGCCCTGGCAGGATGTGCTGATCGTCTATCCCCGCCTCTATGACCTGGAGGTTCTTGGGCTGCCCGGCAAGGAGCTCTTTGGGGATGTCCGTGCCCGGGCGAGCTTGCTTGAGGACCCCGGCCGCACGGCCGGTGCCCGCGACTATGACCCGGGCGACCCCCTGAAGCGCGTGCATTGGAAGGCGACCGCGCGTCGTCAACAGCTGCAGACGCGGGTGTACGAGCCAACGGTGCACCTCGAGCTGCTCATCTGCCTGAATCTGCTGACCCTTGTGCACGAGTGGCAGGGCACGATTCCGGAGCTACTTGAGCAGGCCGTGAGCGTCGCGGCAACGCTGGCCGAGTATGGGATCGAGCACCGGTACGAGGTCGGGCTGCTGGCGAATGGGTGCTGGCCGCTCTCGGACCAGCCCTTGAGAGTCTTGCCCGGCCGCAGCCCGTATCAGCTGGCGCGCATCCTGGAGGCTCTGGCAGCGGTGTCGCCGCTCGCAACCTCACGGCTTGGTGAGCTCATGCTGCGAGAGAGCGCGCGCCTGCCCTGGGGCGCGACGCTGGCCGTGGTCACTGCCATCCTGCCGGCCGATCTGGTGGAGTCGATGCTGCGTCTGGCGCAGTCCGGCCGAAGGGTCGTCCTCCTATCGCTCGACGCAGAGCAGCCCGCGGAGGAGCTACCGGGCATCCTTGCCTACCGGCTGGCCTCGCCGCTGGAAGGCAGCCCCATGCGCTTTGTGCGGGTGGGAGAGGGGGCATGACAGTGCGGGAGGCTGCCTGGCGACGCTGGCTGCTCCTTCTGACCATCCTGGCTATGGATGCGACCTGGCTGGCCCCGTGGGCGATGCTCCTGACCGGGGTCAGGGAGGGTCTGTCGCCTGGAGGGTTCTACGCGCTTCTGGTGGTGGCCCTGTTGACGACGCATGTGCTCTGGGCGTCACGCCTGGCCCTGGGCCTGCAGCAGGCCGTGGCAGGGCTGCTCGCGACGCTGTGCGGGCTTTTCCTGACGGGCACGTGCCTCTACCGAGGGTATCCTCTCCTGGGGTCTGCATGGGTCGCTGCCTGGCTCCGCGACCTGGCAGCCCTGCGCGGCGGCGGGGCGGGCGGGCTCGCGCTCGGCGGCGTGGCGCTGTACGCCTGGGCGCGCGCGATCTCCCTGGTGCAGCGAGTGCCCGCTGCCGAGTCGGTTGGCTATCAGTTCCGTGTGGGCATTGTCGCCTGGTTCTGGTTCCATCTGATCGGGCTCCTCGTCGGTGCCAACGCGCCACTGGCCTGGCTCTCTCTCTTTTTCGCCCTTGGGCTCTTTGCCATAGGCCTGGCGCGGGTCGAGGAGGTGCAGCGGGAGCGTGGCGCGGTCCGCTCGCCCTTCACCCCGTCGTGGGCCTTGCTCCTGGCCGCGGGGGCCCTCGGGGCGGTCGCCGTCGGCCTGCTGGTGACTAGGGTGCTCTCGCGGACGCTGATCGCCGCAGTCTGGCATGCGCTCAGCCCGGTTGGTGTCGTGTTGCGCTGGGTGCTATATCAGCTCGTCTGGCTTGTGTTCGTCGTTGTCGAGCCGCTGGTGAATGCCCTGTACCGCGCCCTGGCGCCCGGCGGGCAGGACCCGGTCGGGATCGTGACGCCACCGGCCCCGACGACTCCCCTGCGGGCGCCTGCACCGACGGGCCTCCCGGTGCCTGTGCGCGCCATCCTATGGGCTGGATTCGCTCTGACCCTGCTGGTCATCATCGCCCTCGTCGTGATCGGCCTGCAACGGCGCGAGGCAGAGGGGGAGGCCGAGGCGGGTCCCGAGGCGGCCTGGGAGCAGACGGATGGGGAGGACGCCGACCTGCGGGCAGGCCTGCGCCGTCTCCGCCGGCTCGCCCGGCGCCTGGCAGGCTTGCGGCCTGGTCCATACACCCTGGCCACCGTGCGGGAGATCTATGCCAGCCTGCTGCGAATGGCTTCGCGGCATGGCATGCCGCGGGGCAGTG
Organism: Anaerolineae bacterium; assembly: GCA_023511475.1. Taxonomy (GTDB): domain Bacteria; phylum Chloroflexota; class Anaerolineae; order SpSt-313; family SpSt-313; genus SpSt-313. The sequence continues at coordinate 3,959 of JAIMBM010000195.1, read as the reverse complement.
CCGAGACTCCCTACGAGTTCGAGAGCCGTCTGGACGGCGCCTGGCCCGAGGTGAGAGGCCAGGTCGAGGCGCTCACCGAGGCCTACGTTCGGGTGCGCTATGGCGGCCGCCGCCTCAGCGGCGAGGAGTTGGAGGCGCTCCGCATGGCCTGGAAAGAGCTCCAAGAGAGGGTGGAGCAGCGGGACACGGAGGCGTGAGGCGCGGCCTGCGGGGCGCGCCCATCGACATCCCCGTGCTCCGCGAGCCCGCCCAACACGTGCGGGGCTGCGTTTGGCGACATGGGGGGCAAGCATGTGGCAGATGCTGCGCGAATCGCCAGGGAGGCACGACGACTTTACGCGCTCGGCGACCGAGCTGCTGCAGTCGACCTTCCGTCAGATAGTGCTGATCACCGGGGCTCTCTGTGTGGCCTGGCAGCTGGTGGCCGCCCTCACCTGGCCCGAGACGATCGGTCTGAGGGGGTGGCTCTCCGGCGTGACGGTGGCGCTTGCCCTCGCGCTTGCCCTCTGGCTCCTGCCGAGGACACTGCTGGCTGCACAGGTCGTGTGGCAGGCCGGCCTCGCCATGGCCATAACGCTCGCCGCACTCTCGTACCGGCAGCCGGAGATAGCCTTCCTGTACGCGTTGCTGCCGCTGATGGCCGCCGTCACGCTGAGCTGGCGGGCAAGCGCGGCGACCGAGGGCCTGGTGGTTTGCCTGGTCGCCTGGCTCTGGCGAGGGGCGGACCGGTTGCCTGGACCCTACGCGGTGGCCATTGTGGCCGCCGGAGCCTTCACGGGGCTCCTCGGCTGGGCCATGACCCGAGCACTACTCACCGTCACCCAGTGGTCCCTCTACAGCTTTGAGCAGGCCAGGCGGCACATGGAGGAGGCCCGGGATCAGCGGCTGGAGCTCAAGCAGACGCAGGAGGACCTGCTGCAGGCCAATCGGGAGCTGGCCAGGCTCTCGGAGCGGCTCAAGGCGATGTACGAGCTCGCCGAGGAGGCGCGGCGGGCCAAGGAGGCGTTCGTGGCCAACGTCAGCCACGAGCTGCGCACACCGCTGAACATGATCATTGGCTTCAGTGAGATGATCCCCCGGCTCTCTCAGGTCTATGGCACCCGCCTGCCGCCAGCCCTGCTCAGCGATATCGCCGCCATCCAGCGCAACGCCCAGCACCTGGCCAGGCTCGTGGATGACGTCCTCGATCTGAGCCAGGTGGAGGCGGGCCGCATGGCGCTCAGCAAGGAGCAGGTCCTGCTGCCAGCCATCGTTGCCGAAGCGGTTCAGACGGTTGGCGCGCTGTACGAGTCCAAGGGCCTGTTCCTGGAGACTCAGGTGCCCTCCGACCTGCCCCCGCTGTTCATCGACGGCACCCGCATCCGGCAGGTGGTCATCAACCTGCTCAGCAACGCTGGCCGCTTCACCGAGCGAGGGGGCGTGCGCGTGAACGCATGGCGAACTGGAGAGGAGGTCGTGGTCAGCGTGGCCGACACGGGCCCGGGGATCGCCGCTGAGGACCAGAAGCGGCTCTTTGAGCCCTTTGAGCAACTGGATGCCTCCATTGGGCGCCGACATGGCGGCAGTGGCCTGGGCCTGGCCATCAGCAAGCGCTTCGTCGAGATGCACGGCGGTCGCATGTGGCTGGAAAGCCAGGTCGGCGCAGGCACCACCTTCTACTTCGCCCTGCCGGTGCACACTGCTCCGACTCCCGGGCGGGCTGGCAGTGACGTGACAAGATGGTTCAGCCCCTATCACCAGTTCGAGGCGCGGACGCGCCCCTCGAGGCTGCCACCCCCGAGGCTGCTTCCCCGCTACGTTGTCCTGGAGACCGGCGACACGCTCGGGCACATGCTCCGTCGCTACATGGATGATGCGGACACGGTATCGGTGCGCAGCATGGAGCAGGCGCTGAGCGAGCTCGAACGGTCACCGGCGCAGGCCCTGATCGTGAACACGCCGGCATTCCTGGAGTCGCATGCCCAGATGGCCCGGCTGCCATACCACACGCCAGCGGTGACCTGCTGGGTGCCCGGAGCGGACGAGGCTGCGAGGCGCCTCGGCGTGGTGCGCTACCTGGTAAAGCCCGTCACTCAGGAGATGATACTCTCCGCGCTACAGGAGCTGGGCGAGCACGTCAGGACTGTGCTTGTGGTCGACGACGAGCCGGAGGTGCTGCGCCTGCTCGCGCGAATGCTCTGCTCGGCCGGGCACCGCTACCGCATCCTCCAGGCGACCAGCGGCGCGCGCGCCCTCGGGCTTCTCCGCGAGCGGCGACCGGACGCCATGCTTCTCGACCTCGTCATGCCCGGGATGGACGGTTTCCAGGTCTTGCAGCAGAAGAGCCTTGACCCCTCCCTGCGCGAGATACCGGTTGTCGTGATCTCGTCTCGAGATCCCAGTGGGGAGCCGGTAGTGAGTGAGACCATTGCGGTCACCCGTGCCGGCGGCCTTTCAGTTCGCGATCTCGTGAACTGCATCCGCGCGGTCAGCGAGGCCCTCGCGCCATCAACTCCGCCTGCTGGTCAAGGGCCGCCAGAAAAGCCTGCTGGGTGACGGGCTTGCGAACGAAGCCGCTGGCTCCGAGCGAAAGAGCCAGGCTCTCCTGAGGCAGAATGGTACAGACGATGATGGGAAGGTCGGCCGTGCGAGGGTGCTGTCGCAGCCTGCTCAGGATGCGCCAGCCATCGACGCGGGGCATCATCACGTCGAGAACGATAATGTCGGCCGACAGCCTCTCGAGCATACTGAAGGTCTGCTCCGCATCGCGCGTGCCCACGAGGCGATAGCGGGTGCCGGCGACATACCGCTCGAGGAGGAGCAGCGTGTCGGCGTTGTCGTCGATGGCGAGGACCGTGAGCTGCTCCGCCGTGGGTACCGTCAGAAGGGCATAGAAGCTCTTCTCGTCCAGAGAGACCGTGAGCTGCCCGCCGCAGAGGGCAGCCAGGTGGTGCGCCAGGTCCAGCCCGGCACTATGGTCATCGCCAGGAGCGGCAGCGGAGCGCCTCCTCGCGCACTCTATCCGATAGACGACACTCCACGACACAGCCCTGGCCAATACCTGGACGCGCCCGCCTCCGGCCAGAGGGATGGCTACGCTGAGCAGGTTGAGGAGAATCTGGTTGAGCGCTACCTCGTGCAGCATCAGAGCGGGAAGGGCGGCGGGGACCATTGCCTCCAGACGCACGGCGTGCTGTGCCGCAAGCGGTTTCGCGAGCTCCAGGACGTTCAACAGGGCCCGGCGTGCGTCTACGGGGGCCTCTGGCCGCGTCTCCTGGAGCCAGGCGATCTCTTCGAACACTGATGGGCCGGCAGGTGCCGGCTGACTACTCTCGGGGAGGGATGTGCTGCCGGCCTTCTTGTCCAGGTCGAACTGCTGCCACAGGCGGTAGGCCAGGGTTTCGAGCGCGGCCCGCTGCTCGCGCCGCAGGTGGCGCATCGTCACGCCGAGCTGGTCGGCGACCATCTGAACGGTGTGTTGCTGGACGTAACGGTAGAACAGCAGTTCGTAGATTCTCCAGGCCCTGAGCTGTGATGGCGTCGTGGCCTGTGGCTCCAGCGAGGCGATGGCATCGACGAGGATGCGTTGCAGCGCCGGGTACGCGTCGGCACGTCCCGCCACGCCAAAGAGGTCGGCGAGGGGGCTCTTGCAGAGGCGATCGGGATCGTACAGCCGGTTGAGAGCGTCGCGGAGGTACTCAACGAACTGGGCACGAGTCAGCATGTCCGCCCTTCGTCAGCTTTGGGTCCGCATTTCAGCCGCTAAGGCCTTACATAGCCGTCGAGTCCAGGCTATTATAGGTTGAGGCTTCATCGCGAGCAAGAGTGCGAGCTGCCGTAGCTGTTCAGACTCGCGTTCAGTGCGTGGCACGGAGGCAAGCTGCTCGTGCCCGTGCCCATGGGGATCGGCTTCGCGCCGGCTCGTCGCGCGACCCCTTCCCCCTGTCCCCCTTCCCCAGGCGGACGCCGCGGCGTCCGCC